>JBBRGM010000234.1:0-7275 GCA_038240725.1 Burkholderiales bacterium
GGTAATTTCGATGGCCGCCCTGTCCCTGGCATGCACCATCACCGAAACCACCTCGCGACCGTCTGCGCCGGCTGCAACGCGGAAGCTTCCCGCCCCGGTATGAACCGGCGACGACATGCGAACCGAACCTGCACCCCGGCCGCTGCTCGCTGCCATCTTCGCTTGCACCTCGACGCGATGTGCAGCGGCGCGCTGCCCCATGCGATCGGCTTCGGCCTCGAGAACATGATCCTGCACGACGGCCACGCCGGAACCGAACGGATTCCTCACGCGTCCTGCGCGCTGCTGTACCACATGCGTGAGCTCGTGACCCAGGAGCTGCTGACCGCGCTGCGTGTGCGGATCGTATTGACCTGGCGCGAAGTAAATGCTGGAGCCATGCGTAAAAGCGATCGCGCCGATGGACTGCGCCTCGGGCCCAA
Source organism: Burkholderiales bacterium (assembly GCA_038240725.1). GTDB lineage: Bacteria > Pseudomonadota > Gammaproteobacteria > Burkholderiales > SHXO01 > SHXO01. The sequence continues at coordinate 423 of JBBRGM010000234.1, forward strand.
CGTGAACGCGCACGTCGGAGAAGTCTGCGCTCAGCGCCGACTCCATCTGTTGCCGCACGGGTTCGGGCATGCGCTGTCCGCCACTGCGACCGAAGCTCGCAACATTGGCGGGCAATTGAAACGCGGCGCCGTTCGCGTGACGTTGCACCGTCGCGGCGTGCTGCGCGCCGCGCATTTGCACGAGCGATGTCTTCGCTTGTGTGACGAGCGCCGATGCGAGCGGCGTTTCCGGTCGAGTATTGACTGCCCGTCTGGCAGACGCGTGCGGCAATCGAGCACGGCTGACGGAAGCAAAGTCCGAGGAACTTGCGGGGAAACTGCCTTGAATCACGCTGCAGAACATGAGCGGATCTCCGTCAAACAAGCATAGTGAACGCGCGGGACACGAGGCTAGACGTCGAGAAAAAACCCATCTTTGCCGAGATTCAACGCCGCGCGCTTTTGTTCCTGCTCTTTGTTGAACGCCTCCAACTCGCCCGGATTGGTTTTGAGCCAATGCATGTACGTCGGGTTCACGTTGGACTTGGCAATGCTCTTGATCAAATCGTTTCCCAGCTTCGTTGCCCGAATCTGCAGTTGCGGCACGCCGGCCTTGTCTCTGAAACCGTCTTCGATGTCGTCGAGAGCGCGCTTGATGACCTGCTCCTGATCCGGCGCATAGCCGTGCGGAATGCGCCGATCTCGCGCGAGCGTCATGACGATTTGAATGATCCGCGTGGCGATCGTGTCCCCCGGGTCGAGCTTCTGATCGCCGATCGTCGGGTATTTCGCGGCCAGATGCGCGCGCAGAATGTCGGCATTGGCGTGTCCGAAATCGACGCGCTGGCCAACGCTGGGCGGAATGAATTGATTGTGCGCGACGATCGCTGCCCTGATGTAGGTCAGCTGTCCGTGCGTCAGAACGTCGCTCGAGATCGATGCCTTTACGCTGCCGGAATCGCCACCCACCATCGTGCGCGTCGGCGCGTGCGCTTCGGCAGCGGCACCGAAGACGACCAGGCCAGCATCCTTGATTTTCAGACCCAGGAAAGCCTTGCCCGCGCCCTGATTCTTCTTCTGCTGCTCCGCCCACGCAACGAGCTGCGTTTCTTTGAGCGAGTCCTCGGGAATCCTGTTGGCCACCCGCTTGTTCACGTACTCCGCCAAATCGGCCGGCAGCATTTCGTGCTTCCCCGGCGCGAACTTGAAAGTCTCGTCGTACAACGGCTCTAGTTCGTCAATGAGATTTTTCGCGAGCAGCGAACCGAGCGTACCCAGCGGCCCGATGCCGTAGACGACAAAATCCACGCGCTTTATGCGTTGCTTGTCGTGCAGAGGTCTGGTGCACACCGTGTTGCGCTCATGCTTGTGCGGCTCGGCCTTGACCTGCGCGCAGAAGTAGACGTCCATTCGATGGCCGGCAAGCACAACGTCGACGTGCACCGCATCGAATCTCGGCACATCCTGCAGCTTGTACGGCGCGTTCATGTACAACGTGCCCGGCAGAAAAGCGGGCGCGCCGGCGAACCACACCACGTCCCACCCGCAGAGCTTCGCGGCGGCCACAGCGTCGATCGCAGCGTTAGGTCCGACCACGATCACCCGACCTGGCTTGTCGGTCTCCACCACGTCACGGATAAATCGATCCATGTCGATTACTTTCGTGCCGCGCAATTGGACGGGCACGTCCATCTCGTAGGACTTGGCCGGGTCGTCTTTATACGCGGGTTGTTTGTGACCGCCGGCGCCGGCGGCGAATACGATTTTCTTGATCTGGTAGACCTTTCCATGCACGGTCTTGATGCGATAGTTCGCATCCGGCTTGGTGATGCCACCCGGCTCGATTGCATCTTTGATGCACTGGCCGGCTGGGATCGCCGCTGCAATGATCTTCGCCGCATCGTGCGCGAACGCTTGCCGTTTAGTAAATATCTTGGTGGTTCGCCGCTCGTGGCTCGCCAGCGGGTAGTCGGTGGTGTTCTTGCTCGGAAAATCGATTTGACGCCGCGCGTGGTTGATGAAGTCGATCGAGAAACCGCGCTGGCCGGCCCACGGATTTTTGTCCGTTTCGCCGAACAGCAACGTGGTCGAATGATCGTGCCACGGACCGAGCGTATCGATGTAGTACGCAGTGGTGCTGCCGGCGCCGATGAACGCGAGCTCGTACACCGCCGGCGGAGGCTTCGGCGCGCTCAATGCGGTCTGCAAGCGCTCGTGCGTTCCGGTGGGCGCCATGGTCACGTTCTTGATGTACGTGAGCACCTGAAAGTAGAGCAGCCCGAGCTGCTGATCGTCGTCCACATCGAACGATCCGTAGCTCTCGAGGCCTTCGATCATGGCCTGCAGGTTGGCCGCGATGAACCGCTGCTCCTGATCGACGTCAGCGCTGAAAATCCGCGGCCACTTGAGACGTTTTGCCCGCACGGCGAGTCTGCGAGAAACCCGGTTGACGCTGAAGTCTTGCGGCGCCAGATTCATCCGTCGTTGCACGACGCCGTGTACTCGGACCGGCTGTGGAGCGGTGAGAAATTTCAGGAAACCGGCGGACAGCGACGACTTCGGCTGGACGCTCCAGGCGCGCGATACGATCGCCTGCGCCTTCGGACGCAACTTTAGCCCGCTCGGCGTTCCAGCACGCACGACCACGGTTCGTCCGCTCGACGCGCTCCGCTGCACAGCCGAGTGGATCACTGCCTTGCCGCCGTGAGCGGCAGCGCGCGCCGTGGCCGCGACGGAAGCCGCCGGCTTCGCTTGCATCGGCATCGGTGCGGACGCCGCTCGCATGCCCATCTGATCGGCTTCAGCTTCCAATACCAGGTCGCGAACCACTGCGATGCCCGCACCGAACGGATTCGGCACGCGCCCCGAGCGCTGCTGCACGACGTGCGTCAATTCGTGCCCCAATAACTGCTGACCGTGCGTCGTGTGCGGATTGTATTGGCCGGGCGCAAAGTAGATGTTCGAACCGTGCGTAAAAGCGAGCGCACCGATCGAGCCGGCTTCGGATCCAAGATGAATTCGCACATCGGCAAAGCTCGCGTCGAATACCGATTCCATCTTCTGCCGCACCGGGTCGGGCAAACGTTGACCGCCGCTGCGGCCGAAGCTCGCGAGGTTCGGCGCCAATTGAAACGCGGCGCCGTTGGCATGACGTTGCAACGTCGCCGTGTGCTCGGCAGGTCGCATCTGTGCGGACGTCTTCTGTTGAACAGGGCTCGACGTTTTATTCGCGGAGGCCGATCGCAGCATTGGACGTGGCGCAGCGACTTGCGGCTGCGCAATCCGACTTGCCGCGGCGATATCCGCGGCGCCCTGACGAAAACTGCCTTGAATCACACTACCGGACATGGTGTGACCTCCATCGGCCGCATACGCCTCATTTATTTTCGGCCGGCGCTGCCGGCGACGGCGTGCCGGCGTCGCGTTCCATCGGCGCCGCACTCGGCGGCTCGACGGCCTGCGAAGCCGGCGTGCCGCTCGTCGAAGCCGCGGGCGCCGGTGATTTATCCTGAATGGGCGCTGGCGCGGGATCGAGACGAATCACACCCGACGCCGCAGACTTCGGACGCAGCGCGCGCGCCTCCACCGGTGCCGCATCTTTGCTCTCGGCGGGCCACCACTGGTGCGCCACGACCAGGCCTAAACCGAACAACAGCAGGCCGAGCAGAACCGATCCGCCGACGAACAGCGCCCGCATGCGATCGGTAAACGAATACTGATGATCCATGATCGTCCCGCTCAAGGAATGTCTACCGTCATCTGCCCCGGGCTGACCACCTGGATTACGCCGCCCCAGGTACACATGAGCTTCGCGGTCGAATCGAGCGCCGGCATGTTGCCGAGCAGGACGGTCGGCGCGCCGGGCACCCACGGTGCAACGGTCATCGGCACGCAGGGCATCGGCGTGAGCACACCGAGCGCCGCTGCCGTCGCCGCGATGACAGTGGGATTGGCCGGACTGCTGCACACACCGAACGGCGGGACGTTTGCGATCGGCATGTGGTCCATGATGTTGGCCGCCGGCGTTCCGGTCAGCGTGCGATTGACGGGCAGCACGACCAGCGTGCTAGGCGCGGCGCCGAAGCTGCACTGAATGCTCGCGCCCATGCAGACGTGTTGTGGCATTTCATCACCCTCTGACCAGTTTTTCCAACCGATTGCCGAGTGTCACTTCCGCAGGCTTTGCCTCCGGGCCGACCGCAACCTGCAAGCGTCCCGACTCGTCGTATTGCTTGATGTCGCTCGCCAGCTTGCCTTGCTTGAAAGACATCGTTTCCTTGAGCTTGCCGTTCTTATGGAAGCGCCTGAGCTCGCCGTCGAGCTGATCGTTGCGATACAACGCGCGCTCGCGCACTTCACCAGTAGGGTCGTGTTCGACGGTCTCGCCGTTCAGCGCGCCGTCCCGATAGAGCGCGCGGCGCATCACGCGACCGTCGGGGCTGTAGTGCAACGCTTCGCCGTGCTGCATGCCGGCGCGAAACGCAACCTTGCTGGCGACGCGCTCGTGCGCGTAGTTCAGCAGATCGCCTTCCTGCACGCCGCCGACGTAATCGATCGCGATGAGCAATGCGCCGCGCGCGTAGATCAGTGTGCGACCATGCAGATTGCCTTGCCTGTACGGCGACTTCTGCAGCAACTGCCCGAGCTCATCGTAGATCGACACATCGCCGTCGAGCAGTCCGTTGTCGAAGTGCGATTTGACCAGCAGCTGACCGGTCGGCGAGAAGTCCAGCACCTCGCCGTCCAGCACGCCGTGTTTCAGCGTCGCTCTTTCCTGGAGCTTGCCGTTATCGTGGTAGCTCTCTGCCACGATCGGCTCGTCGGCGGCGGTGGTCACGTCAATTGATCTTCACCAGGCCGCCCTTGACCGTCAGCATGCCGCCGCCGTCTACCGTCTGCGAGGCTGACGCTTTGTTGGTCAAGCTGATGCCGGCATCATTGGTCATGGTGGTGCCTGCCTTGTTCGTGAGCGAGGTGCCGGCTTTGTTTTCCAGTGCGGTCCCCGCCTGATTGGTGAGCGACTGCGCCGATTTGATCGTGACCGAACCGGTGACGTCGATGACTAGATTGCCCTGCACCTTGAGCTCGTAGTTTCCGGTTACTTTCTGCGTGTAGTCGGCGCTGTTGGTATGGGTCTCGTTTCCCTTGACGTTCACGCTGCGCTCGCCTTTTTGCACGTCGAGCTTTTCGTTGCCTTCCTGAATGGTGCTGGTACGGTTGTTCTTGATCGTGCTGGTCTCATCGTGCAGGACCGTCTTGCTGCGGTCGTTCTCGACGCTGATGCTCATGTCTTTGTGCGCATGTACGTAGACTTCTTCGGCGTCTTTCTTGTCTTCGAACCGAATCTCATTGGCGCCGCCGCCACCTTTGGAGACATTGCTCTTGACCGTGCTCTTGGTCTGCTCGTCGGGCAGCGCATACGGGACGGTCTTCTCCGCATTGTAGACGCAACCGGTGACGATCGGCCGGTCGGGATCGCCTTCGAGAAAACTGACGATCACCTCTTGACCGACGCGCGGCAAAAACAGGCTGCCCCAACTCTGCCCGGCCCAGCCCTGCGCCACGCGAATCCAGCATGAGCTGTTCTCATCGTTGGTGCCCACCTGGTCCCAGTGAAATTGCACTTTGATGCGTCCGTACTTGTCGGTCCAGATTTCCTCGCCGCTCTTGCCGACGACGATCGCGGTCTGCGCTCCCATCACGCGCGCCTTGCGCGTGACACGCGGCGGACGAAACGGCAGGCTCAGCGGATACGCCTCAAAGCTGTTGCTGTAGGTTTCCAGCGTTGCGGCGTGGCCTACCCGCCGCAACACGTAGGTCGCGTTGAGATCGCTGCGAAAGTGCTCCGTCAGGCCGAACTTATAGCCGGCCGTGAACGCGCGGCAGAAGCTGTCGCCGTGAATGGAGCGGCCGGCATGCTGGAGCTCCTGCAGTCGCAGCTTGGCGCGCGACTCGCCCCCGCTCTTCTGTGCATAGCCGCCCGGATACTCGTAGACCTGCATGCGGTCGGCCTGGGCTTCTTCGCTCACCAGCAACTGCGTGCTCGGCGTCTCGAAATTGAAATCGTCGGCACGATACTTCGCCGGCACCGCCTGCTGCTCCAGCGCGCAGCGGTAGATCACGTCGTCGGAATCGCGATCGGTTGTATCGGGACGGTAGCGCGCCGCGGAACGGTTGGGACAGTCCTTGTTGGCGTCGGCGCCGTCCGCCAGCACCAGCGTGTGCTTGCCGTCCTCGTGCTCGAAGAAATAGAAGATGCCTTCCTCTTCCAGCAGCCGCGAAACGAATGCGAAGGCGCTCTCCTGATACTGCACGCAGTAATCGCGCGGCGCATAGCTCGCCGCGAGCTCGTCGCGGAAATCGGCGAAACCCAAATCCTCGAATACGCTCTTGACGATATCCGGCGTCGACTTGGCTTGGAAGATGCGCGAATCGGTGCTCAAGGTCAGCCACCACAACCACGGATGCAGCGTTGCCCGGTAGGTGGCAAACCCGCCGGCACCGCCGGTTTGGATCAGGCGCGTAAACACGCCGTTGATATAGCGTTTGCCGCCCTCGCCGAGCGCGATCGTCACCGTGCCGCTGTTGCCGATGAGCGCGCTGAAATCGACAGCGCCGTTGTCGGATGCCAAGTCGAGGTCGAAGGCGAACAGGCCGGAGACACTCTCTTCGCCGTTGAAGCCTTGCAGCAGAAAGACGTCCTTGCCGAGCGGCGTCGAGATCGACAGATAGGCATTATCCTGTTTAAAGCCGGATCTCATGCACCGCCCCTCGCGCCGGGTGCAACTTTTCGCGCGCCGGCGTCGGGCTCGGCGTCGCTGAACGCATAGCGAAAGCGCCCGCTCGTATCGAGCGACACGTGCGCCGCCTTGAA
>JBBRGM010000235.1:0-7267 GCA_038240725.1 Burkholderiales bacterium
AAACGTCTTGAGCGGCACGTCGGCGAGCGCCATCTGCGCCACGACACGCTCCTCTGCGCTCGCCGCGGCAAGCCCCGCGAGCTGATCGCCGGTGCGCGCGGGCGTCGCCTTGGCGAGCAGCGTCCTCAGATCGGCGAAGCGGTAGAGGGAAGTGCCGGCCTGATGCGAATACATCGGCTCAGCCCAGTCGGATCGTCATCGGTTCGTGGCGCTCACGGTTTTACGAGCTGCAGAAATTCCTTGCGCAGCTCCGGGTTCACCAGGAACGCGCCGCGCATCACGCTGTTGGTCATGTGCGACTCGTCTTTGACACCGCGCCACTGCATGCAGAAATGATCGGCTTGGATCACCAGCGCCAACCCATCGGGGCGCACCCGTCGCTCAAGCTCGTCCGCCAGTTGGATGATCGCTTCTTCTTGGATCTGCGGACGGCTCATGATCCATTCGGCAATGCGCGAATATTTCGACAGCCCGATCAGATTCGATTTCTCATTCGGCAGCACGCCGATCCACAGCTTGCCGATGATCGGCACCAGATGATGCGAGCAGGCGCTGCGTACCGTGATCGGTCCCATGATCATCAGCTCGTTGAGGTGCTCGGCATTGGGAAACTCCGTTATCCGCGGCGACTTCTGATAGCGACCGTTGAACACCTCGCGCACGAACATGCGGGCGACGCGGCGCGCAGTGCCCTGCGTGTTGTGATCGTTGACCGTATCGATAACCAGCGCTTCCAACACACCCTGCAGATTTGCCGTGACCTCATCCTCGATCGCATCGAGCTCGGCGTCGCTTTCGACGAACTCGGCGATGTTGTCGTTGGCATGGAACCGCTGCCCCGCTCGTTCCAGCCGCTTGCGAATGCGGTCTGACGCGCGATCGCTCACGACGGGAGCACCGGCGTTATCGGTTGGTTTGCTCATTAATGCTCCAGAGAAGTTCGAGAATATGGCGCTGCACATCAGGCCGAATACGAGGCATCGGCGACCGCTGGCGCCTGCCGCTATGAATTGGACATCGCGCTGCGGTAAGAGTGCCCATCGACTGGCTCGCCGCGCTCTTACGCGCGCGAGTTGCATCGCGCAGTTGCCGGCACTGCGCCGGTCTTGTACCGTGACGCGTTCGCCGGTTCCCGCACCCCTGCGCGAGCCGCATCTGTATTGCCGGAGGAGAGCTTACGCCTATGCATATAAAACATCCTGCCTTGCATTTTGCCTTTGTCATCGCGCTGTTTCCCATCGTGTCGGCCGCGCAAACGCTGCAGACCGCGACGCCGGAACAAGTCGGCATGTCGAGCGAGCGCTTGGCGAAAATCGCCACCGTGTTCAAGAAGGAAATCAGCGATGGTAAATTTCCAGGTGCGGTCATCGCAATCGCGCGGAAGGGCAAAGTCGTCTACTTCGAGAGCTTCGGTTCGCGTGACGCGGCCAGCAGCCAGCCAATGTCGAAGGATGCGATCTTTCGCATCTATTCGATGACCAAACCGCTGGTCTCGGTTGCAGCGATGATTCTGATGGAAGACGGCCGCCTGCAGCTCACCGATCCGATTGCCAAATTTCTACCGGCGTTCGCGAAAATGCAGGTGAGCGTAGCGAGCAAGAACGACGCAGGCAATGTCTACTACGACATCGTCCCCGCAGTAAAGCCGATCACCGTTCAGGATCTACTGCGTCACACCGCAGGATTGACGTACGGCGAGCTGACGACCAATCCTGCGGTGAAGGAAGCGTACGGCAAAGCCTCGCTGTACAACCCCGGCGCGCAGGAATACGAAGCGCGCGATCTGACGCCCGCTGAAGAAATCGATCGCCTCGCCGCCATTCCGCTGATCCATCAGCCCGGCACGACATGGGAATACAGCATGGCCTCCGATGTGCTGGGCCGCGTCGTCGAGGCGGTTTCCGGGCAGCGCCTGGACGACTTTCTGCAAGCGCGGCTATTCGGTCCACTGCAGATGGCGGACACCGGATTCTCCGTTCCATCCGACAAACAATCGCGGTTGGCTGAGCCGCTTGCCAAGGATCCGACGACCGGTAAGCCGAATCTGCTGGTCGACGTATCGAAGCCGCCGAGCAACGATTCCGGCGGCGCCGGCGGCGTGTCCACCGTGACCGACTACTTGCGTTTCGCGGAAATGATGCGTTCCGGCGGCGTTCTGAACGGCAAGCGCATACTGAGCCGCACGACCGTCGAGCTGATGTCATCGGACCATCTCGGCGCGCGTGTCGTCATGGGTTTGAGCCCAGGCGAGCTCGTACTCGGCACGCCCGGTTATACGTTCGGACTGGGCTTCATGGTGCGGCAAGGCGCCGGCATCGCAGGTGTGCCCGGCTCCGCAGGCGAGTACATGTGGGCGGGCTACGCCGGCACATTCTTCTGGATCGATCCGAAAGAACAGCTGGTCGCGGTACTGATGACGCAGGCGCCGGGACCATCACGTCCGTATTACCGGAGAGAACTGAAACAACTGGTGTATCAGGCGATCGTCGACTGAACGCGCGCTTTCGTTAGACCGCGCGCTGTAACCAACGCCGCACGCGTCATCGCGTACCTGCCAATGATCTTCTAACGCTGATGGCGCGGGGGAATGCGCGGCTGCGCGCGACGCGTTGCGCCTCGAGTTGTTCGCGATGGTCGGCGCTCAGCTTGCAGAGCGTAGCATCTACGCACCCGCCGCCATCGTTGGCATCGCGTTGTATCTGCTTCTGCAGTGCCAGACGTAGCAGGACCATGGGCATTCGGCATTGGCATGGCGTTCATCGTGGCGCTGCGTGTCCGCCACCTTCTCGGGGTTGCCGCTGCCGGTATTTTCCATGCCGTAGCGCCGGACGCTAAAGCGTCGCGAACATCGCAACCACCGCTACCCCCATCACCACGGTGGCTGCCCAGCCGATCCGCGTGAGTCTTTTTTTCAAGGTGAACTGACCCATCACGTTCTCGCGGCCGCCGAGAATCATCATCACCACCATGATCGGTACGGCGATGACGCCGTTGATCACAGCGCTCCAGAACAGCGCTTTGATCGGATCGATCGGCGTGAAATTGAGCGCGACCCCGCCGAGCGTGGCAAACGCGATGATGCTGTAGAACTTCTTGCCTTCGTCCGGGTGCAGATTGAGGCCGGTGCGCCAGTGAAACGCCTCCGCAACGGCGTACGCGGCGGACCCGGCGAGCACGGGCACGGCCAACATGCCGGTCGCGATGATGCCAGTACTGAACAACCAGAACGCAAACGGTCCCGCCAGAGGACGCAACGCCTCAGCTGCCTGCGCGGACGTTTCGATGTTGGTTATACCGGCAACGTGTAAGGTCGCTGCGGTACTGAGGATGATGAAGAACGCGATCGAGTTAGAGAAACCCATCCCGACGTAGGTATCCCAGCGAATGCGGCGCAGATGGCGGCGCGCTTCCGCAACACCGTGCGGCAACGCTGCGCCGCCGGCCGAGCGCAAATCTTCCTGCTCCTGCGCCGCCTGCCAAAAAAACAAATACGGGCTGATCGTCGTGCCGAACACCGCGACGATCAGCGTGACTGTCGCGTTGTCCCAGGTGAGGTGCGGAAACACGAGTCGCTCGAACACCTGTGCCCACGGGACGTTGACGGTAAACACTACGGCGACATAGGACAGCAGCGAGAGCGTTAGCCACTTCAAGTACGTGACATACGTCTGATACGGCAACACCACTTGCAGAATCAGGCACAGCACGCCGAATGCCACGGAATAGATGTGGGCAGAGCCACCTAGCAGTAGGCGCGACGCCTCACCGATCGCGGCGATGTCCGCAGCGATGTTGATCGTGTTGGCGATCAGCAGAAGTCCGACGATGCTGTACAACACCCAGCCTGGAAAATGCTCTTTGATGTTGGCAGCCAGGCCCTTGCCGGTGATGCAGCCTAGTCGCGCACTCACCATCTGTATGCTGACCATCAACGGATAAGTTAGAACGACGGTCCACAGCATGTTGAAGCCAAGCTGCGCGCCGGCCTGCGAGTAGGTCGCGATCCCGCTCGGATCGTCGTCCGCAGCGCCCGTGATCAGGCCAGGCCCAAGATGCTTTACCTGCAGACGCTTCTCGATTCCGCGGAGCCATGTATTCATCATGTCCATCCATTTCTTCCGTCGATCTGTGCCGCCAGTAATCCGTTCTGACGATGGATCGCGATGATACCCAACACTGCACGGACCGCGGCCGATTTTTCCGCGGCGATGCGATGTTTGCACGCAGTAGCGAAAGCGAGGTTGATATCGGCTGTCGCGAAGCTTTCCAAAACGCCGCAGCCGCTTCCTTTATAGCGCCCGGCGTATGATCGTGGCGCGAAACCGCGGTCCGTTCGGACCGATAAATCACCGGAGGCCTGAATGCGCATTTTGTCTTTGATGCTTCTGATGCTGCTATCCGCCAACGTCAAGGCAGACGATCCCGACCGTTCTCCTTCCGCGGACGAGCAACTGCCCGCCATCAAAGAGGCCTCGCGCATCGGCGTCGCACTCGGCGCAGCGCAACGCTGCGGCTTGTCGCCGCAGGATGCAGACACGATGATGAAGCTCGGATTCGCTCGCGTCCAAATGGTTGCGAAAGACAAAGACGTGTATGCCAAAGCGGCCGCGGTGTTACTGCAGTCTCAGCAGTACGGGTCCAGCGAAATGAAACCGCCACCGGGCGGCTGCGCCGTGATTCTGCCGGTGGCATCAGGAATATTCGGTAATTTGACTTACATCGTTGCTCGCGCCGACCCCGATGTGCCGGACCTTCATCGCAGCTCGCCGCTGGAAAATCTCGCGGCCTGGTCAGGGCAGCTTGCAGTAATGGCTTCGCACTGCGAAGCACAAGACGACGTGGTCAACAAGGCAGTCGGTTTCGCGCGGCAGTACCTCGCGAAGCAGACGAAAGATACGCGCATTCAAACTCGCGCCGACACCGAGCTTTCCGAAGCGATGCTGCAGACCGAGCTCACCGACAAGGCCAACAAGGAGCAGTGCCCCAGCGTGCTGGTTACTTTCGGGACGTTTTTCGGGAATCTGGACGCGCGGTTGCAGGAATGAGCTGCGCGAGAAGCGGGTCATCTCGACGCCGCTATAGAAATTTCTCTCGCGTGCAAGCTAAAGAGTGCTTGGCGAACGTACCGGTAGCACGCCGCCTTTGCGCAGAAGCAACTGCGCAAATGGACCTGGAGGAATCGGACGGCTGCACAGAAATCCTTGAAACTCGGGGCACCGGCGCAGTTGCAGGAACTCCAGCTGCTCCTGTGTTTCGACTCCCTCTGCGACGACCTTCAAGTCCATCTCTCGAGCAAGTGCGATGATCGCCGCGACGATCGCCATGCTGCCCTTTTTCTCCGGGATACCCGAAATGAACGATCGATCTATTTTGATTTCGTCGATGGGTAGCCGGCTAAGATAGCTAAGCGAAGAGTAGCCTGTACCAAAATCATCTACAGACAGCTTACTGCCCATCACTTTCAACTGCTCCAGAACTACGATGCATTCGTCCACATCTTGCATCAGTACGGTTTCGGTAAGCTCCAACACCAAGCATTGGGGATCGAAACCGGTCGATTGCAGCGCTTGTCGCACCGCGTTTAGGACACGGTTTATTTTAAATTGCGCGCTCGACACATTGACGGACATCGAAATCGCGGGCAAACCCTGAAGCTGCCAGTCTCTGGCTTGCTGACACGCCGCGTTCAGCACCCAGTCCCCGATGTCTACGATCAGTCCTGTTTCCTCCGCCAGGGGAATGAATTCCCCCGGAGGCACCATGCCGCGATCGGGGTGGCGCCACCGAATCAGCGCTTCTGCGCCGGTGATCCGCATGGTGGCCGTGTCGACCTTCGGTTGATAGTAAAGAACGAGTTCGTTTTTATCCAACGCTTTGCGGAGCTCATTCTCCATCGTCACGCGCTTTACCGCGTTAGCATTCATCTCGCGGGAGAAAAATTTATAGCCGGCAGTACGCTCTCGCTTCGCCTCCTTCAACGCGGCCTCGGCGTTCATATGCAAAGTCCGAGCATCGCCGCCATCGTCCGGAGACACGGCAACACCGATCGCCACCGTCGCGACCAGCTCGTGTCCAGCGATCTTGAATGGCTTGCTGAATGCGGCGATCACATCTCGGGCGATGATTTCCACCGTCGCCACACTCGACAGGCTCGGAACCAGCGCCGCGAACTCGTCTGCGCCCACGCGGGAAATCGTAACCCTGCTCTCGCTGTCTTGACGGGCGTGGCGCCAGATGGATTCGGCTGCATAGAGCGTCTCCTCGAGGCGCTGTGCAGTTTCGCACAACAACATGTCGCCGACCCGGTGACCCAGGCTGTCGTTGACTTGCTTAAATTGTTTTAGATCGAAATGAAACAACGCGCATGGAAGACCGCGCTGTTTCACACAGTCAAGGGCGTGCTGAACAATGGAAATGAACCGAGCTCGGTTGGGCAATCCCGTCACGGCATCCGAATGCGCTAGCCGATCCTGGTATGCCTTGAAGGCAAGCGCATTGCGCACGCGCAACCGCAATTCGCTTGGATCTACAGGTTTGGTAAGAAACTCTGAGGCCCCAAGCTCCAGCGCCTTGAGGCGCGAATCGGGGTCGCTCTCCGCAGTCAGCACGATTATCGGCATGTAACGCAGCTCGTCGTGCGCCCTTGCTTCCGCAAGGATGTCGAAGCCGCTGACTTTCGGCATTTTCAGATCCAGCAGCAAAATCTCCGGTCTTCGTTCGACCAGGATGCGCATCGCCTCAGTAGACTGAGAAGTCGTGACGAAGCTCGTATATCCAGCTTCTTCGAGATACGTCTGTACCACTTCCAACATGAGTGGATCGTCGTCGACCATCATCACAGTGGCGCTCGACAGCGTGCCGAAGGGGTTCTCGCGCTCGTCGCGGCTTTGCCGCATGCCTGGGGTTGCGGCATGGCTCGCAGATTTTGCGCTCGACTGCGAGCCACCCGTCGCCTGCGGCGATTCCAGCTTATCAGTCAAGTACGTCTCCAACTCTCCGATCAACTCGTTTGCGCCAACGAAGGCGTCTCGTCCGGTGCGACCAGGCGATCTACTATTCTGCGCAACTGCGCTACAGCGTCGGCGACCTGCTCACTGTTCGCTTTCGCCAGCTCTTCAAGTCTCTTCGCCGGGGCCGTGAATGCGTCGTAGCCCGTCGTACCGCCTGATCCCTTCAGCCAGTGCGCCAACGCCTCCAGCGTTTCGAATTCGCGGACCGAGCAGGCTGCCTCGATGGCCGCCATGCGTTCCGGCATCTGCAGCGCAAA
>JBBRGM010000236.1:0-7259 GCA_038240725.1 Burkholderiales bacterium
GCTGAGCTGCGCGCACGTTTGGCGTCGCGATCCTTACTGCGAGCGCCGGGTGCCGAACGCGCGATCGCACAAGCTGCCGATGGCGATGCCGGGGTCGTCGCCGAGGCGCGGCCGTAAGATGGTGCCGGCTGACCGAGCTCACAATGCAAACGGAGAGGAAACAAGCATGAATGACAGTCCCGCAGCGGAATTCGGCGTTCGCGCGCAGGGTGCGGTCAAGGCGATGCGCGCGGAGATTTCCAAGGCGCTGATCGGCCAGGCTGCGGTCGTCGATCAGGTGTTGATCGCTTTGCTCGCCGGTGGCCACGTGCTGATCGAAGGCGTGCCCGGCCTGGGCAAGACGCTGCTCGTACGCGCGCTCGCAAAGACATTCGACGGCCGCTTCGCGCGCATCCAGTTCACCCCCGACCTGATGCCCGCCGACGTGACTGGACATACGCTCTACGATCAGGCGACGCAGCAGTTCACGACGCGCCACGGCCCGGTGTTCACCAATCTGCTGCTGGCCGATGAAATCAACCGTGCGCCTGCCAAGACCCAGTCCGCGCTGCTCGAGGTGATGCAGGAAGGGCAGGTGACGATCGAAGGCGCCTCGCACACGCTCGAGCCGCCGTTTATGGTGCTTGCGACCCAGAATCCGATCGAGCAGGAAGGCACCTACGCGCTGCCGGAAGCGCAGCTCGACCGGTTTCTGCTGAAGATCCAGATCGACTTCCCGGCTCTACAGGACGAGCACGATCTTGTCCGGCAAGTCACGACCAAGCAGGTCGGCGACCGGCTGAACGTCGACGCCGTCGCCACCTTGATCAAACCGGCATCCGTGCTGGCGTTGCAGCGATATGTCGCCAGCCTCACCGTCGATCAGCGCGTTTCCGATTATGCCGTGCGAGTTGCACGCGCAACGCGCGGCTGGGCGGCGCTGTCTGCCGGAGCCAGTCCGCGCGGCGGCATCGCGTTGATCCGAGCGGCGCGCGGATACGCGCTAATGGCCGGCCGCGACTTCGTGATTCCAGAAGACGTCAAGGCCGTCGCGCTGCCCGCTTTGCGCCATCGGGTGACGCTCGCGCCGGAGGTGGAAATCGAAGGATTGAAGGTCGACTCCATCCTGGAGGACATGCTGCGCAAGGTTGATATACCGCGAACGTAGCTCCTGAGCGACAATGGGGTTTGGTTTTTCGCGCATGCAATCAGCAGCTTTGTTCGCACGTAGGACCGAAGCGGACACGCTTTGCTTCAATTTCCCACATCGCAATCAGCATCCGACGTATAGCCTCCGCCTGCCGGATCAGTAACATACGTTCCAGGCGCGGTGATAAACGACGTGCACCAAGCACCAGTACCAAACACCCGGCCCGCCTCGTCACACCATAGAAATTACAACCAACGAGAGGGAACGATGTTCCAAGAGAGCCTGTCAACCGCCGTCAAGATTCTGACTTTCCCCACTGGTGCCTCGGATCGTGCCCGTATGCCTCGCCCGAGCTCGAGCCTGACTGCGCTCGAACGCTATGGGTCGCTGTATGGTTCCTCCGCGCCGATGCAGTCTCTCTACAAAATGATCGAGAAAGTCGCACCGACCGATGCCACCGTGCTGGTGGTCGGGGAAAGCGGCTCCGGCAAAGAATTGGTTGCCCGCTCGATCCATCAGATGAGCCTGCGCAGTAAAGACCCGTTCATCGCGGTGAACTGCGGCGCGATTCCCGCCAATCTGATCGAAGCGGAATTGTTCGGCTACGAAAAAGGCGCTTTCACGGGTGCCGCGAAAACGCACCGCGGTTATTTCGAACGCGCCAGCGGCGGCACCTTGTTCCTCGATGAAATTACCGAGATGGCGCCGGAAATGCAGGTTCGCCTGTTGCGCGTGCTCGAATCCGGACGCTTCTACCGGGTCGGCGGCGATCACGAGATGCGCGCCGACGTACGAATCATTGCCGCTACTAATCGTCAGCCGTGGCTTGCCGTGAAACAAAATCATCTGCGTGAAGATCTGCTGTATCGCTTGGCGATCTTCCCGATCATGCTGCCGCCGTTGCGCGATCGCGGCGCCGACGTCGAGTTGCTCGCACGCCATTTTGTCGATGATCTGAACGACACGATGGGCGGCGAAAAATCACTGTCCGCTGGATCCGTCGCATTGCTGTATTCGCACAGCTGGCCGGGCAATGTGCGCGAGCTGAAAAATTGCGTGCAGCGCGGATTCATTCTCGCGCAAGACACGATCGAGCTCGAATGCATGGACCTCGTGCGCTCGACGCCATCGGACATGGCAGGCAATTGTCTGCAGTTCAATGTCGGCACGCCGCTGGCCGAGATGGAGAAGCAAACAATTTTCGCAACACTCGAGCATTGCCGCGGCAACAAAAAGCGCGCGGCTGAAATTCTCGGCGTAAGTCTGAAGACACTTTACAACCGGTTGACGGAGTACAATGCAGTTGACGACGATGACGCTCAAGGTGTGAGCGGCGAAGCGGTAGCCGGCTGAGTCCAGTCGGCGCGTTTTGTAGCCGGAGCGGTCTCGCGTCGGTATCGGCGCAGTTGGCTGATCCAGTTCCCGGGGCGAATGATTTCTGCAAGCTTCGTGGCGGCTCACATGTGAGCCGCCGGTGAACCTCGGATAGCCACGCGCGCGTATAAAGGCTGCACTTGGCACCGACCCGGAGCTCATGATCAGGATATTAATTGCGGACGATCACGCCATCGTCCGGGCAGGGCTGAAACAGTTCATCGTCGACGAGCAGGATATGTCGGTCGTCGGTGAGGCTACGACCGGCCAAGAGGCGATTGCATTCGTACGCGCGTCCGAATGCGACGTAGGGCTGCTCGACATCTCGATGCCGGAAACCAACGGTGTCGACACGTTGCGCCAGCTCAAGCAGATCAAGCCGTCGTTGCCGGTGCTAATTTTGAGTGGCTATCCGGAAAAGCAGTACGCACTTAATCTGCTGCGCACCGGTGCAAGCGGTTACGTAAATAAAGAGTCGGCGGCGGAGCAGCTGGTCGCGGCAATTCGCGCGGTCACCCAGGGCCGCAAATACGTCAGCCCCGCTGTGGCCGAAGTGCTCGTCGACGACCTCGGCGGAGATCCCAATCAGCCGCCGCACACATCGCTATCCGAGCGTGAGTTTCAAATTTTTTGCAAGCTTGCCGCGGGCAAGCCGGTCTCCAAGATCGCGGATGAATTATTTCTCAGCGTCAAAACGGTCAGCACATATCGCTCTCGCATCCTGCAGAAGATGAATATGAAGAGCAATGCCGATCTCACCTACTACGCGATCAAAAATCAGCTGATCCAGTAGCATGGCGAACACGCGCGCGATTCCACTTTCTCCGCGCGGTGGCATCTAAAGCACTCACACTCCTTTCCATCCCGTTCTTACGGCAACCGCGCGTAAAGGCACCAACGCGTTTCATGGCGCCGACTTGGTGCGTGATCACAGCGGTGTGCTCGCACTTCTTCTGTGGTTTTTTCCGTGTGACGACGCGAGGGCCAGCGCGCCTCTCCTCGCGTTGCTTTCCCCACCCCCAATTCTGCAAACGGCCGTGTGTAAGAACTGCATCGGCATGGAAGAATTTCTCTCCTCCTTCTCTTGTTTTACCTACGATCGCGCTTGGGCGATCGCCTAAAAGCCATATTCGGCGGGCCTTCTGGCGCATTCGCGTAGATCGATGTCACAGGCATGCGCATTGCAATCAGCTTCATGCGGACGTCGTAGCGTCGCATCAGCTCAGTGGCCCTTGATGACGACAGACGATGCTGCGAGCGCACTGCTACCAGTTATGTTTCCGATAGCACGATGGAGCCTTCAGAAATGCAGCGCACCGATCTCATCACCACTGCGCTGGCCACCGCAATCTTTGCCGGCGCCATCATGCTGACGGCGCACGGCGGGAACTCGAGCTGGCCGACCTTTGCCAACGGGTCGCAGATAGCAGCAGATAGCAGCCCTGCACGTCAGGACAACTGCGGCGTCTCGTCGCCAGATGTCGGGAGACCAGCGGGGCGGAACAGAACGGCATGGTGCGCAGGCGTAGCTTTGAGCGACAGGCGTTGATGGGCGCGCTTAGCTGCAAGCAGTGAAGGATCGGGAGCAGCAGAAGCAATGAAGCGGGAATGCAGCGGACGGTCGGGCCGGAGTTCGGCAAAGGGGCAGCAGCAATTACCGAGGCACGCATCGTCGATCCCGTTATCGATGGTTGAGTCACGCAAATGCGAGCTGAAAGACTCGCAGCATCCGGAGATGGAGGCAAAGATGCTAGATTTTTCCAAGGTAATTAGCGCGTTTTTAACGGCGGTCATGGCTGGCTGTGCGGTCGTGTTGCTCAGCGGCGCCGTCAATCCGGAAGCGCAGTATGTCCGCGTTGTCCAGACCGCCGATGTTCACTTTCAAGTTGCGGAGAATCGCTGCGGCACCGGCGATACGCCGCAATTTCGCCTGTGCATTGCATTGGCGCTCGCCGACAAATGGCGGACCGTTGCCGACGCTGATGTCAAGCTGCATAAGACCGCGGAGGCTCGCCATGCGCAGCGCGTGATGAACGCCGGCGGTAACCTGATAGTGGCTTTGCAGAAATGCGCAGCACAGGCGATCTGGGAACAGAGCAATTGTCGCGAGCAAGCCAAAGACGTGTTTCGCCGCGAAGTATCGCGCGCTCGCGTCGTCCAGGCGCACGAGCACGATTGCGCGTCGGGCAGCTGCGCCGCGCGCGCCATTCCGCGCATCATGGTGAAAGCCGTCGCGCCGAAGGCCGCGCTTGCGCGCCGGAGTATTTAGCGACGGGACTCGCGACCGCGGAATGTGCGTCGCACCGATCGTGCGCTATCGCGGAGTCGTGTCCGGCTTACTGATCTGCGGCATGTCACGCGCGTCGTCGAGATGGCGCCGCAATTCCGCCAGCCGCTCCGCGGCAAACGCGCGCACCTCTGCATCCTGCCCGTCTTTCACCTCGCGTTCGAATAGCACGACGGCTTGGGTATGATCGGCGACCATCTGGTTGACGTACGTACGATCGAGTTCGGCATCTGATGCGCTCTCCAGACTTTGCAGCTTGGCTTGTCGCTCCCCATCGAGATCCGGCGGTAGCGTCACGGCTTTCTTGGCTGCGATCGCGTGCAGGGCTTGATTCGCCTCCGCATGGTCCTTTGCCATTTTCGTGGCGAACTCGCGCACCTTGGAGTCGTTGGTTTTTTTCTGCGCAAGCTGGCTCGCCTGGACTTCCATCAACCCGTTGATCGTGGCTTCGGTCATAAAGGTCACCGTGCTGCCGGTAACCGACGAATCCTTCGCAGTCGACGGCAGCGGAGGCTGCGTTGCCGGCGTTGGCTGCGTCTCGGCACCGCGCTGATCGCACGCCTGCAGCACGCAGCAGGTCAGTAGAAACGCGACGCTCAGCCCAAGAAGTTTCATCGGCGCATCCTCCTTGTAGAGTCGTAACCCGGGCAACGCTGGGCCGGCGCGATCCGCCAGCCCTCCCGTACAGGCGACGCATTACGCCTGCAATGGTGGGACAACGCCGATTGCCAGCTGTTCCGATTTGCGACTGCATCGCGGCTAACGGCGACACTGCCGAGTTAAGGAAACTATGGGCGCGTACGTCTGGTATCTCGTCGTCGGCGTGCTGCTGCTGCTCATGGTGCTGTTGCAATCGACCGTGCGCAGACTGCCGGTCACGCCTGCGATCCTGTATCTCCTGATCGGCATCGTCCTGGGGCCCGAAGCAATAGGGCTGATCGACCTGGATCCGTTGCGCGATACCAGCTTGCTGAAAACGGGCAGCGAATTGTGCGTGCTGATTTCGCTGTTCAGCGTCGGGCTGAAAATCCGACTGCCGCTGCGTCATCCCGGATGGCGTGGTGCGGTTCTGCTGGCCACTGCAGGCATGCTGATCACGATCGTATTGCTGAGCGCGCTGGGCGTGTCGCTCGGCTTGTCGCTGGGTGCCGCCGTGTTGCTCGCCGCCATCCTGGCGCCGACCGATCCGGTACTTGCCTCCGATGTGCAATTGCGCGAAGCCGGCGATCAGGATCGAGTGCGCTTCGGCTTGACCGCAGAGGCGGGCTTGAACGATGGCACCGCGTTTCCGTTCGTGGTGTTGGGCGTGGGCTTGCTCGGACTGGGCGCGGTCGGTGGCCTCGCACACTGGGTCGCTGTCGATCTGGTCTGGGCGACTGCAGCCGGACTGGGAAGCGGCTGGGTGCTCGGCAATCTGGCCGGCCGCGTGATTTTGTTTATGCGGCGCGAGCACCGCAGCGCGGTCGGTCTCGACGAATTTGTCGCGCTGGGTCTCATCGCGCTGGCATACGGTATCGCGCAGTCGCTGCACGCATATGGCTTCCTTGCCGTGTTCGCGGCGGGGCTTGCGTTGCGCGCCGTCGAGGCTCGCGAATCGCCCGACGAAAAGGTCAAGTCGGTGCCGCTCACCGCGGATCCGCAGCGCGTCGCAACCGACCGGCGGACCGCTCCGTCTCATCTGATGCGTTCGCTGCTGACGTTCAATGAGCAACTCGAGCATATCGCCGAGGTCGCGGTCGTGCTGGTGATCGGCGCGCTGCTGCGGCCCGCGCAATTCACCGGCGCCGCACTGTGCGTCGCCGCCATCTTGCTCCTGGTGATTCGTCCGCTGTCGGTGTACGCCGCACTCATCGGACAAGCGCTCCCGCGCTCGCAGGTGCGTCTGATGGCGTGGTTCGGTATTCGCGGGGTCGGCTCGCTGTATTACCTGATGTACGCGCTGGAAAACCAGGTGCCGCGTGCGCTCGCCGAGCGCTTGATCGCACTGGTGCTACCCGCGGTCGCAATTTCGATTCTGATCCACGGCGTGTCGGCCACGCCGCTCATGCGGAGCTACCACCTGAAGAAAAGTCGCGCACGTGCCAGGTCTTGACGTATGACATACGTCGTCGGCGATCCGCCGACAGCGGCGCGCTGACAGGCATCGGCGATGCGCGCACTGCCCGCTCCAGCAGATGGAACGGCGACGGTTCCGGCTTGTCCCAATGAATAGTATTCACTAGAGGAGGACGAACAATGGCCATCATCATCGCGGGCAGATTCGATACTGGACAGCAGGCGGACTCAGCCGTGCAGGATTTGCGCAGCCAGGGGTTTCAACAAGGCGACGCAGTCTCATTTTTCGTCAACCCTCCCGGACAGCATGATCAACTTACGATGGGCGGCGATCAGAATGCCGATGCGAAATCCGCCAAGGCCCACGTCGGCGCGGCGGCGGGGGCAGCTGCGGGCGGTGCTGCAGGTGCGGTC
>JBBRGM010000237.1:0-7252 GCA_038240725.1 Burkholderiales bacterium
GCGCGTGGCCGCTGTTGAGCGCCGAGCGTGGCTATTACGAGCTCGCGGCGAACCGCAGCATCGTGCCGTTCATTCGCGCCATGGAAGGTTTCGCTTCGGTCACCGGCCTGCTGCCGGAACAAGTGTGGGATGCGCCGGATCGACCCGATGTCTACATGCTGCTGGGACACCCCACCGGCGCCGCCATGCCGCTCGCGTGGGCGCATGCCGAGTACATCAAACTGCTGCGTTGTGCGCACGACGGCGCCGTATTCGATCGCATAGCGTGTGTGGCCGATCGCTACCTTTCAGGCGGTCGCGCACCGCACGTGCGCCGGGAGATCTGGAGTCCAAATCGTAAGGTGGATCGCATGCGCGCGGAACGCAGCTTGCGCGTGCAAATGCCGGCGCCGTTCGCAATGCGCTGGTCGCGTGATTACTGGCAGACCATCGAAGAGGCGCAATCCACCAGCAGCGGCGTTGGCGTCTACTACATTGACATCGCAGCCGCGGCAACAGCAGAGCTGAAATTCAGCTTACAAACGCAAGGCAGCGACGCGGAAAACTTCAGCATTGCACTACAGGCAGAGTAGGACAACGTCTGACATTGCATACCATTCGCAGTGCTGCGGGCACTTTTCGCTCGAACATATATCCAACCGGCCTGAGAGGGGTGCTGCATCGATGCACGCGCTGGATCGATGCGCTGCTGTCTCAACGACCGCATCTGCGGCCCGGAGCGTCGCTCAACGCGGCGCGGTAACCGATAGGAGTGTTGTCATGATCAAGTGGGCTATTATTTTCCTGGTGATCTCGATCATTGCGGGTCTGTTCGGCTTCACCGGAATCGCTGCGGGGTCCGCCGCGATCGCCAAGTTCCTCTTCTTTGCCGCCTTGGCCCTGTTCGTGATTTTCCTGATCCTGGGCGTGACGGTGTTCAAGAAAATAACCTGACGCCGACGACCTGACGTGATGTATGCGGGCGGCGTTCGCGCCGCCCGTTTTTTTCTCTCGGCCCGCTGTCAATTCTGCCAAACCCCGAACCCTGCTTCGCGCAAGCTGATGGCAAGCTCGACTTCCATATCCCGCGCTCCGTTGTATGGCATCGGGTTGTAGAACTCGTAGAGCTTCGGCAGCAGCCGTACGCCGTATCGCTGCACGAAGCGATTGGCCTTGACGCCGGCTTTGTGTTTGCGAAAACGATCTGCGGGCGTGAGCCCCGTCATGCCGACGTAGACGCACGGCTTGGTGGCATCGTAGCTCGGGTTTGCCCGCCGAAAGCGGGCTTCCTGCAACACCTCCGGGCTCAGCTCGATTACGTAGACGCAGTGCTTGTAAGGCTTGGCCATCGCTTAGTACGGTCGCTCAGTGTGCGTAGGTTCGCTGCAAATCGCGATGTAGCGTCGATGCATTCATCGCTTCGCAGTGACCACGCGACGGTTACCGTCAGCAAACGATTGTCCTATATCCGTCCGCAGCCGGCGTTCGAATCCGCCCGCAGCAGGCTTTCGAGTGCCACTATCTGCCCCGCGCTACAATTGCGGAAAATCCAATAACCGGAGGAGATCGGCATGTCGATGAAGCTCGTCGGCTGGCTCGTGGCCGCTGCATTGTGGGCCGTGCATCTGCCGATCATGGCAGCCGATACGATCAAGATCGCCTATATCGGTCCGCTTAGCGGACCGTTCGCCTTGCACGGGCAGAGCAACACGCTGCATCACCAGGCGATCGTCGATGCGATCAATGCGCAGGGCGGCGTGCTGGGCGGCGCCAGACTGGAACTGGTGACATTCGACGGCAAGGGCACGCCGCAGGACAGTATCATCGCCTTGCAGCAGGCCATCGATCAGAATATTCCGTTCATCTCCTCGTATATCTCCAGCATCGACCACGCGATCAGCGAGGCAGTCACCAAGCACAACGCGCGCAATCCGGATCGCCGCGTACTGTTCCTCGATTTCGGCGGCTTCGATCCTGCGCTCACCGGTGCCAAATGCAGCTTCTGGCATTTTCATTTCGACGCGAACTCGGCGATGCAGGTGAATGTGCTGACCGACTATCTGGCCAAGAAAAAAGACATCCACAACGTCTACCTGATCAATCAGGACTATTCGTACGGCCAATCGGTCAGCCGCGGCGCTCGCGAGATGCTCGCGCAGAAGCGCCCGGACATCCAGATTGTCGGCGACGATCTACATCCGTTCGGCAAGGTCAAGGACTTCGCGCCTTACGTGGCCAAGATCAAAGCGTCCGGCGCCGACACGGTGATCACCGGCAATTGGAGCAACGACTTGGCGCTTCTGCTGAAGACCAGCCGGGATGCGAACTTGAAGGTGACCTACTACACGCTGCTCGCATTTCTCGGCGGCACACCCGGCACTTACGGCGCGGCGGGCGAAGGCGTGCGGACCTTGATGGGCTGGCATCCCAACCTCGAGAACAACAAGCTGGAAAAGTACACTAACGATTTCAAGGCGAAGTACAAGGAAGACTGGATCTACATCGCCATCAATCGCGAAGTCGAGATGCTGGCCAAGGCAATCGACACCGCGAATTCCGCCGATCCCCTGAAGGTTGCCCAGGCGCTGGAAGGCATGCGCTACCAGTCCGCAGCGGGCGAGGCGTGGATGCGCGGCGACGATCATCAGCTGATGGTGCCGTTATACATTGCGGCATTTACCAAAGCGGGCATAGCGGGCGTGAAGTACGATGCCGAGAACACCGGGTTCGGCTGGAAGACCGAAGCGTTCATCGACGCCAAAAGTACCGTACTGCCGAACACCTGCAAAATGGAACGGCCGAAATAGCGCTCTCCTGTGCGCGCTGCCTGGTCGAGACGATGACCCGCGCGCCGTGCTATCAGCGTTCGTCGGTTCCGACCCGCGGATGAACATTCGATATCTCGGTCCATCGCATGCAGGCGCCGCTGGGCATTCGTTGTGCGCAGTTGCGAAAGACCGCTGGCGATTTCGCACACGCCGAGCAAGCGCAAAGTTTTTCCCTTACGCTTGCGTGAACTTCGCGCAAGCATCGTTCTCCAATGCAACTGGTTCGGAATTTCGCCTGCGAGCTACGGCCGAATGGATTGCATGGACCACGCGCACGCTCGATGTTCGGTCTAGGACATATATTCCAGTTCGGCTAACTGGAGATCTCGATTTGACGAGCCGCGCATAAACGATGGAAACGCTGCACCACTGGATGATCGAGTTGCGCTCGCTCGACGTGCGGCTGTTCTCGCTCGGCGATACCGGCGTTACGTTGTGGGGGCTGTTCGCGTTCATCGGACTGCTGGTCGTTCTGGTGTACGGCGCCGGCCGCTTTCAGCGCTGGATCGCCGATCGCCTGCTCGCGCATGCGCATCATCTCGATGTCGGTATGCGCCAGGCCATCGCGTCGGTGTTGCGTTACGTGCTGATGCTGGTTGGATTCCTGGTCATCGCGCAGGCATTCGGGATCAACCTCACCACGCTGAACGTACTGGTAGGTGCCGTCGGCGTAGGTGTCGGCTTCGGTTTGCAGAACATCATCAGCAACTGGATCAGCGGGCTGATCATCATGTTCGAGCGCCCAGTGCGCATCGGCGATCGCGTCGAGATGGCCGGCATCGAAGGCGAGATTTCCGAGATCGGTGCACGTCGCACCGCTGTGATCACACGCGACGACGCAGTGGTAATCATCCCGAATTCGCGTTTGATCACCGACAACGTCGTGAACTGGCAGTATCACCACGCGTACATTTCGGTGCGCATCGCCGTCGGTGTGACGCATGAGGCGGATCCCAACCTCGTGCGCGATTTGCTGCGCGCCGCGGCGGTGGGAAATACCGATGTGTTGAGGGTGCCGGAACCGCGCGTCAACTTGGTCTCGCTCGGCGGCGCGGCGTTCTCGTTCGAGCTGCTGGCATGGACCAACGCAGCCACGCAAAAGAACAGCATCATCAGCGCGCTCAATTTCGCGGGTGAACGAAAAGTTCGCCGCACATAACGTCAAACTCGGGTGACGTATCGCAAGCATGGATGGCCATGTATGGATGGCCATATAACGATCGAACAAGGGTGAACATGCATATTGTCGACACGACGATGTTCTACGCCGCTGAGGGCGGCGGGGTTGGCCGCTATCTCGCCGCCAAGCACGATTGGCTCAAGCGAAACTCCTCCATCAAACACACGATAGTCGCGCCCGGGGCAACCGACGGCATGACCGCCAACGGCGTTGTGACTGTCGCAAGCCCGAGCCTGCCGGGTTCGCACGGCTACCGATTTCCGGTACGCGTTGGACGCTGGACACGGCAGCTGATCGAGGTCGAACCGGACGTCATCGAAGTGGGCGACCCATACGCGCCGGCGTGGGCAGCGCTCAAAGCGGGCCAGTCGCTCGGCGTTCCGGTTGCTGCGTTCTTTCATTCCGACCTCGTGCGCCTGGTCAGCACGCGTCTTGGCACCTGGACGGAGCCGGTCCTGCGCCGCTACATCCAGTCGCTCTATCGCGAATTCGATCTAGTGATGGCGCCTAGCCGCGTCATCCAGCACAAGCTGGCAGCGCTCGGTATCGGGCGATTGATTTGTCAGCCGCTCGGCGTCGACACCAAGCTTTTCCATCCGAGCCGTGCCACGTCGGCGTTACGCACGGAGCTCGGCCTCGCATCGGAGGCGCGTCTGCTGATCTTCGCCGGGCGATTCGCGCGCGAGAAAAATCTGCCGATCGTGCTGGATGCTTTCAAACAGCTCGGACAGCGCTATCACCTGCTGCTGGTCGGCAGCGGCATGAGCCTGCCGCAGCAGGCGAACGTCACCGTCTATCCCTACCAGAGGAGCGGAGAGGAATTGGCGCGGCTGGTGGCAAGCGCCGACGCGTTGGTGCATGCAGGCGATCAGGAGACATTCGGTCTGGTGGTGCTCGAGGCGATGGCGTGCGGCGTTCCCGTAATCGCAGCGAACGCAGGCGCTCTCGCCGAGTTGGTGACGTCGGACACCGGCGTGCTTGTGCAACCGCGCGACAGCGGTGCGCTGGTCGCTGCTATCGAGGCCTTCTACGAACGCGACGTTGCGGAACTCGGCCGTCAAGCGCGGAAAATGGTCGAGACTGCGTACAGCTGGGATACGGTGATGCGCTCCCTCACCACGCGCTATGCGCAACTCAC
The DNA here is from genome assembly GCA_038240725.1 of Burkholderiales bacterium. Taxonomy (GTDB): domain Bacteria; phylum Pseudomonadota; class Gammaproteobacteria; order Burkholderiales; family SHXO01; genus SHXO01. Next base: position 5,126 of record JBBRGM010000237.1, read on the forward strand.
GGTCAGCGCGACGGCGACTTCGGAAACCTATGCCGCTCGCTGAAGGCCGCGTCAACGTTTCGGTGCACGACGTCGCGCCCGCAACCTGGACCCACTGCGAACGACTCATCGCGATGCTCGACGCCATCGGTCCCCTGCCATTGACGTTGCTGGTGGTGCCGGATTTTCACCGCCGCGGCTGCATCAGCGAACATCCAGCCTTCTTGCGCGCCATAGATGCGCGGCTTGCGCGCGGCGATGAGGTCGCACTGCACGGTTACTATCATCTGGACGAGGGTGGGCCGCCACGCAGTGCCAAAGACTGGATCGAGCGGCGCGTACTCACCAATCGCGAAGGGGAATTTGCGCCGCTTGCGGAATCGGAGGCGCAATCGCGCATCGAGCGTGGGCTTCGCGTAATGCAGCGGCTCGGCTGGCCGGTATCCGGCTTTGTTGCACCCGCCTGGTTGCTCGGCGCCGGCGCATGGTCGGCGCTGCGGCAATTTTCCTTCGCCTACACGACGACGCGCAGCGGCATCTACCACCTGCCCTCGCGCGACTTTACCGCAGCGCCGGCGGTGAGCTACAGCGCCCGCTCCGGCTGGCGGCGGCTGCTGTCATCCGCGCTGGTTCCTGCGCAGGCCGCGAGCATCCCGCAGCGGACGTTATTGCGATTCGCGCTGCATCCAGTGGATGGCCGCTTCGAGAGGGTGATCGACCACTGGCGACTGATGGTCGAGCGTGCTCTGCGCACGCGTACACCGATTACCAAGGCGCGATGGGCAGAAGACTATCTCGGCGCCATGCCGGCCGCACAGGTGTTCTGATTTGTAAGCACGATCGCGTTGCGCCGAGACCAATCGGCTTGAACACCTACACACCTAGTTTACGCGGCCCACTCACGAAGCGATTCCCACGCTCGTAGAAGCGCAGCGGGCGGTGCGCGTCCCGCGTAATGCCGATGCGCACACTGATACCAAGGGCTGCAACCGCACGCTGCGCGCTGCCAAGAAACAGCGCCCCACCTGCGCACAGGTCGATTCCGTCGTGACTGCCGTCGATCCCAAGTGCGACAGCCAGCCGTCCAGGTCCGCGTGTCAGATCCAGCACACGCTGCGTCCTGCGCCGCTTTTCCATCACCGGGATGCCCTCGAGCGGTTCGAGCGCGCGCACCAGCACGCCGGCACCCACACCCGGCGACTCGCTGGAAACATTGAACAAGAAACAGGAGCCGTAAATGAAGTACACATACGCGTGTCCTCGCTCGAGAAACAGCGAACGATTGCGGCGCGTCTCGCCACGGAACGAATGTGCTGCGGCGTCCCCGACCAGATAAGCTTCGGTCTCGACGATACGGCCGCTGGCGTACGCGCCCGGCAGATCGTGAATCAGTGTCTTGCCGATAAGATAACGCGCCAGCTCGACGGTATCGGCGGGCAGATCGGCGCGGCGAAGGCGGCGCATGCGAATGGTCACGGAAGACAAACAACGAGGCCGGCCGGGGGCAGGTGCGCGAGCGAGCGCGATCCGAACAAAGCTAGCACGCGGCTTTGTGTTTGCGACCTTGCGGCGTTCAGGCCGGCGGGTATTTCAATCCTGCGGCCTGCAATACTTTCTGCGTGTCGTCGAACTCGATGACCCAACTCGGATCATCGAGCGCGAACGGCCGGCCAAGCAGCTCGCTCAAGCATTTCGATAACTCCGGCTTTGCGCGCTCGGTGGGCACCACTGTGTATGTGGCTGTTTGGTTTTCCGGTACAACGGTGACGTCGACGTCGGCGCGAGCCTCGACAACGCCGCGCGTCTCGAGCAGTTGGACCAGCGCGAGGTATATCTGATGACCAGTCGGGAAGGGCGGCATGTGGCGAACTTTAGCATGCGCGGCCGGCGAGTTCAGCAGTCCATCGGCGTGCGCGTTTGCATTTTCGCGCGCCGCCAACAGCCGACGGAGCGAGGAAATCATTATGCGCATCTGGGTCGATGCCGATGCCTGTCCGAAAGTCATCAAAGATATTTTGTTCCGCGCGGCCGATCGCACCGGCGTCGAAATAACGCTCGTTTCCAATCAGTCGTTGCGCAATCCCTCTTCACCACACATTAGGTCAATCCGAGTGCCGCGCGGCTTCGACATTGCTGACAATCGCATCG
>JBBRGM010000238.1:0-7252 GCA_038240725.1 Burkholderiales bacterium
CTCGAAGGGCTCGAATTGCCGGAGCTGCCGCAGAATACCGCTGCGCGCCTGCGCGAGATCCTGCCCGCGGAAGCGTCGGTTGCCAATCCGCTGGATCTTCTGGCCGATGCGCGCGAAGATCGTTTCGCGCAAACCTTGATCACCGCGCTCGAGACCGGCAGCGAAACGTTCGACGCGATATTGATGATCCATGTCGTGCCGTTCATGGTTGACGGCGGCGCGGTAGTGGCACGTCTTGCGCAACTGTGCAGTGGCGCGGACATGGCGATTCTGCACGCGATGATGGGGACGCTTGAACATAAATCGGCGTGGATGGCAGCGATGGAAATCGCCGGCGTGCCGATGTTCGACAACGTCGAAGATATGGCGGAAGCGGCCGCTATGCTGGCGCGCTATCGATCGCAGGGCGTCTCACCGAATTCGTAATCGACGAAGGTTTACACTGAAACGCGATCGGCTATCAAGTAAGGATCACAGTGAAGCTCTATGGATTTTGGCGCAGCTCGGCTGCGTACCGGGTGCGCATAGCGATAGGCTTGAAGGGCTTGAGCTGCGATCAGGTTAGTGTGAACCTCACCACAGGCGAACAACATCGGCCTGCATACGGCGAGATCAATCCGCAGAATCTGGTCCCCGTTCTCGACCAGCAGGATGCCCGCCTCTATCAATCGCTCGCGATCATCGAGTACCTCGAGGAAAGGTATCCGGAGCCACCGCTCCTGCCCAGATCGCCGGTGGAGCGCAATCGTGTGCGATCGCTGGCGCTGATCGTCGCCTGCGAAATTCATCCGCTGAACAATCCTCGCGTGCTGAACTACCTGACGAAGAACTTCGGCATCAGCGCCGAGCAAAAGCAAACGTGGTACGACGATTGGGTAACCAGCGGTTTTACCGCGCTGGAAAAACGCCTCGCGTACGAACCAGGCACCGGCCGCTTCTGCCATGGCGATACGCCCGGCCTCGCCGATGTCGCGTTAGTGCCGCAGGTCGCCAATGCTAATCGCTTCAAAGTCGATCTTGCTGCCTTTCCCACTATCCGTCGCATTAATGAAGAGTGCCTTAAGCTCGACGCCTTTCACAGGGCGGCGCCCGAGCAACAGCCGGACGCGGCGTAGCCGCTGGCTGTTGAGGGGCTAGAGACTTGGGGCTAGGGGCTAGGGTTTCAAAGCTTGCGCGTCGCGCCGTTGGCCACGACGATATCGATAATACTGAGTGCACTACTGGTTTTCCCTATTCCCCAGCCCCGAGCCCCTAACTCCTAGCAAATGCGATATCACCAAACTCTTGGCGTCAAAACCTATGCGTTCGCCGATCTCAAAGATCTGCTCGCGAAGGCGACGCCGTTGCGCTCCGGCGATGAGTTGGCTGGAATCGCAGCGGGCAGCGACGAAGAGAGAATGGCGGCACGCATGCGGTTGGCTGAGTTGCCGCTCAATACGTTCCTGCAGGACGCGTTGATTCCGTATGAGGACGACGAAGTAACGCGATTGATTCTCGACTCGCACGACGCCCAGAGCTTTACGGGGATCGCCCATCTCACAGTCGGCGATTTCCGCAACTGGTTGCTATTCGATTCCACCGATGCGGCGGTGCTGTCTAGCGTCGCGCCCGGCATTACACCGGAGATGGCCGCCGCGGTCTCGAAGATCATGCGCAATCAAGATCTGATCGCTGTCGCGCGCAAGTGCGAAGTGATCACGCGATTTCGCGACACGATCGGCTTGCGTGGGCGATTGTCCGTGCGCCTGCAGCCGAATCATCCGACCGACGATGCACGAGGCGTTGCGGCGTCGATACTGGACGGGCTGCTGTACGGCGCCGGCGATGCCGTAATCGGAATCAATCCCGCATCGGATAATCTGCCGACCATCGTGCGGCTGCTAGCGCTGATCGACGACGTGCGCACGCGTTTCGATATTCCGACGCAGTCGTGCGTGCTTACGCATGTTACGCATCAGATTCGAGCAATTGAGCAGGGCGCGCCGATCGACTTGGTGTTCCAGTCGATCGCCGGCACAGAGCAAGCCAATCGCGGTTTCGGCGTCGATCTCGCGTTGTTGCAAGAAGCGCATTCGGCCGTGCAGTCGCTCCATCGCGGCACGCTCGGACAAAACGCGATGTACTTCGAGACCGGACAGGGCAGTGCGTTATCCGCCGGCGCGCATCACGGCGTCGATCAGCAGACCTGCGAGGCACGCGCTTACGCCGTCGCGCGGAAATTTCAGCCGCTGCTGATCAACACCGTAGTCGGTTTTATCGGCCCCGAGTATTTGTACGATGGCAAACAGATCACGCGCGCCGCGCTGGAGGATCACTTCTGCGGCAAGCTGCTCGGGCTGCCGCTCGGGGTCGACGTGTGCTACACCAATCACGCCGAGGCCGATCAGGACGACATGGACAGCTTGTTGACTTTGCTGGGTGTTGCCGGGGTGACGTACATCATGGGTGTGCCCGGCGCAGACGACGTCATGCTCAATTATCAAAGCACGTCGTTCCACGATGCGCTGTACCTGCGTGATGCGCTGAATCTGCGCCCTGCACCGGAATTCGAAGGCTGGCTGCAGCGCATGGACCTCATGGATGACGTCGGACGTTTGCGCGCGCCCGGCAAAGGCCAGCCGCTACTGGCGTCGGTTGCCGGGTTGGAAGGGCCATGAGCGATCTCGTCGAAGACGATGGCTGGGCGCCGCTGCGCCGATTTACACCTGCGCGCATCGCGCTCGGCCGCGCCGGCCACAGTCTGCCGACCGCGGAGCTTCTGCGCTTCGGTCTCGCACATGCGCGTGCGCGAGACGCCGTACATCTTGCCTATGATCCGTCACTGCTGCAACGCGGACTGGAAAAGCTGGGCATGCGCAGCGTGGTGGTGCAAAGCGCGGCAAGCGATCGCGTGCAGTATCTTCGCCGGCCAGACCTGGGTAGGCGGCTGGGGGCGGACAGCGCGACCGGGCTGGCTGCCTATCGAGAAGATCCACCGTCGCAGGTGTGCGTGGTGATCGGCGATGGACTCTCAGCGCAGGCGGTACATCGCCATGCTTTGCCGTTGCTCGAATTGCTCCTACCCGCGCTTGCCGAGCAGGCATTGACGCTGACGCCGGTAGTGATTGCGCAACAGAGCCGCGTGGCGTTGGCGGATGAAATAGCCGAACGGCTCGGCGCCGAGCTTGCATTGATGCTGATCGGCGAGCGGCCGGGCTTGAGCTCGCCCGATAGCCTCGGGATTTATCTGACCTACGATCCGCGAGTCGGACGCGTCGACTCGGAGCGCAACTGCATTTCAAACGTGCGTCCTGAGGGCCTTGCGTACAAACACGCGGCGCACAAGGCGATGTTTCTTGTGCGCGAGGCGCTGCGCTTGAAGCTATCGGGCGTGAAGTTGAAGGATGACAGCCAAACGCCCGAGATCGATGCGCAAGTCGCCAACCGCCGGATCGGCTCGTGAGCCAACGGCGGGAACGATCAGCGCAGCAGCGTGGTTGCGCCGCAATTGTCGCTGCCGTCGATCACGCGCCAGCGCGTGACCGTGACCAGAATTTCGGTGCAGCTGCCGCTGCCGGCGGTGCCGGGCTGCGGTGCAGGACCGTTGCCGGCGTAACTCGAGAACCGCAGACGCCCGGTCCCCGGCAAGCCGTCGTCGATTTTGTTATCGACCTCGGCGAGCACGGTTGCTGGTATCAGGTTGCCTGTCTTGAGATTGTGCTGCGGGGCGTTGCTGCCGATGCCCCACTGGTTGTCGAATGCGATCTCAAGGAATCCTCCAAATGCGTTCTGCGGCGTGTTGCTGACGTCCGGCGCGGCAGTCGCGGAAGTCGCCATGACGTACGAGCTCTGTAGAAAATCAGCCGCGTACAGATGATTCCACGCAAGGATTTCCTCATGGGTCGCACCGCCGGTGCCGGCTTCGATACGGCCGTTGCCGTTACCGTTGAGACAAGCGCTGGCGCCGCAATGCAAGGTCGTATCGGCCTGCGCATAATCGCCGGGCAGCGCGCGATAGCGATCCTGGAACGCGAGAATTGCGGTTTCGACCTGGCCCTGCTGCGCCATCAGGTCGCGTACTCGGGCATTGAGAATCAGGTCCTGCCCTTTGATAACCATTTGCATCAATGCACCGCTGATCAGGAGCACGATGGCTACCTCTACCAGGGTGAAGCCGCTACTACTGCGAATCGACTGCAGACTATGTCGTGACATCGTCGTCCTATACGGCAAAATAAAAAGGATGACCCCGGGGGGGTGCACGCGTCGATTATGCTTGCAGTGTTGGCGCAGGTGTGTTTGATGATTGCAAATCTTGACCTCTAACTTCGTACTGCATCTCTCGGTATCTAAAGGTGAATTTCTTATCCGCCGCGTCTCTATCCAGCGACCAATGTGACGTCACTGTGCATTTTCGCGACCCACAACGGCACCTCCTTCGACTGCTTCGAGTGATGAAAAATGACCGGTAATCTGGCTGCGCTTTTTGCCGCAATGCTCGCGTTCGTAGGCGGTCATTTCCTGCTTTCGTGGCCCGCGATCCGCGGCTCGCTGGTCGCGCGCATCGGCGAGAAAGCATTTGCTTCCATGTATTCGTTACTCATGCTGGCCTGTCTCGTATGGGTGATCGCGGCCTATCGCGTGGCGCCTCCGCACGTTCTCTGGGATGCCGGCTATCGGTCCAATCTCGTGCCGCTGGTTGTCATGCCTTTCGCGATGATGTTGGCCGTCGTCGGTTTGCTGTCGCGCAGCCCTACGCTGATGGGCGGGGGTGCGATGTTTCGCCACGGGGCCGTAGAGGTGCGCGGTATCTTCACGATCACGCGCCATCCGTTTCTTTGCGGCGCGGCGCTGTGGGCGATCGCGCATCTCGTAGCGAATGGCGACGCGGCCTCGGTTCTGTTGTTCGGCGGGATGGCGATATTGGCGCTAGCGGGGATGTTCGCGATCGACCACAAGCGTTCGCTCAAGTTGGGCGATGCCTGGGCAAGCTATGCGGCGCATTCTTCCCGGGTCCCGTTTGCCGCCGCACTATCCGGAAGAACACGAGTCGACTGGGCGGGTATCGGCTGGCTGCGGCCAACAATCGGTGTCGTGTTATACGTGGTTCTGCTGTTTGCCCACGACTGGCTGTTCGGCGTGCCGGCCGGCCTGATATTGAATTGAGCTTGGTTACTTGCGGACAGCGCGCTCCCCAATGCGGACCTTATGAGCGAATCTCCTGATATTCCTGCCGGCTTCGAGCCGTTGTTTCGCACCAGCCCATACATCGAGATGATCGGCCCGCTGTTCAGCCACGGCAGCGGGACGACGCTGGTGCTTGGGCTGCGGGCTGAGCACAAGCATTGCAATGCGCGCGGCCGCGTGCACGGCGGTATCTGTTCTGCGTTGGCCGATGTGGCACTGGGGTATGGGCTTTCCTACTCGGTGGAGCCACCAGCCTCGCTGGTGACCGCGAGTTTGACATTGGACTTCGCCGGCAGCGCGAAAGCGGGCGACTGGCTCGAAACACAAGTCGACGTGCAGCGCCTCGGGGGCCGTTTAGGTTTCGCGAACTGCTACATCTGGGTAGGTGCGCAGCGTATCGTTCGCGCCAGCGCGACCTTTGCCGTGGTCGACTCGCAACCCAGGTAATCCGACGCCTACCGCGCCATTCTCGATTGCCTTAGAATCGAGCTTATCGTTCGTTTCCCCTGCAGCGCCGTCCACCGCCGAGCGGGCGCTGCGCAATCGACTTTTCGAGGATTTCTTCATGCTTAAAGTGCCGTTGGCAGCCGAGTTGGCGCTGGTTGCGATGACGATCACGCTTGCCTGTTCGCCTGCTATTGTCGGGGCGGAGGGCGACCCCGCCCCGACCTATCAGCGGGAACGTGCAGCCCAGAAGTACAAAGGCTGCCACTGGACCGACGATATGGGTAAATACGTCTACCAGTGCATCAAGAAAAACGATGGCTTCGGCACGCACTGGTGCTACGACGAAACGCTGGAGCAATATTGTCCGGCACAACTTGAGGCCGCGAAGAAAGCCGCTGAAGACGCAGTCAACGCACCGAAGCCCGCGAACTGATCTCGGGTGCAGTCACGGTTTAGCAATGGCGTTGTCGATTGAAAGCCGCGTGTGACGCGGCTTTTCATTTTGCGTACAGCGATGTTGCAAGCGCCGCGCGACAGCGGCGAAAAACGCGGTATATACTTGGTCTCAAGTGGTCGAACGCGCGACCGCCGCCAGTAATTTCCCTGCGGTGAAGGCCGAGCAGTGAAGATCTAACAGGCGTTGCGCATCTGCAGAATCCAACGGTAAGTTAGAGCGATAAATGCCAGTCGAAGAATTGCTACGGTCATGAGTACACGCGATGTCTCACTGCGAATCGCGCTACCGGGAGATGCAGCGCGTATCGCACTCATGTCGCGCGATCTCATCGAGGGCGGGCTAGGCTGGTCCTGGACGCAGACGCGCGTGTCGAAGGGCATCGCCAATCCCGACACGTTGTCTATCGTGCTGCGCGATGACGACAGCGTCATCGGTTTTGCCATGATGTATTTCGGCGATGAGCACGCGCATTTGAATTTGCTGGCGGTGCAGCCGACGTTCCAACGCACCGGATTGGGAACGCGCATGATCCGTTGGCTGGAAGAGTCCGCCCGCGTCGCAGGTGTGCGAGCGGTGCATCTGGAAGTACGCGCGCGCAATCAGCACGCGCGACGGTTCTATCGCCGCCTGGGCTTTCTCGAGATGGCGTTGCTGCCCAAGTACTACCGCGGTATCGAAGCTGCGGTGTGGATGGCGCGCGATCTGCGGGTCGCGACCCAGCGCCGGGTGGTGTGAGCAGCGCGAGGCGCGCTGCAGGCGAGGCGGTGCATGCCACGGTTTGCGCTTGAATCTCGATAGCGCGTTGCCAAAGCTTGCGCGTCAATCCAGACAGCGCACAGTGCGCGTCAATCCAGATAGCGCACGCGCCCCTTCATCGATTCTTCGCTCCAGAATTGCAGCTTGTCCCCACGCTTGACCTTCGCTTCCGCCTCAGCTTCTTTCTGCTTCACCTCACGCAGCTGCTGAACCGTCGTATCGACATCGATCAGCGGCACCACCACGACGCCGTCGCGATCGCCAACCACGATATCGCCCGGGCTCACGCTGATTCCCGCGCAGCTCACCACGGTGTTGATTGCGCCGGGACCGTTCTTGAGACCGGCATTCGGTGCAACGCCCCGTGCAAACACCGGAAGATTCGCGCTCAAGATGCCATTGACGTCGCGCACCAGTCCATCGCAA
>JBBRGM010000239.1:0-7248 GCA_038240725.1 Burkholderiales bacterium
CGGAACCGGGCCGTACGGCGAGCGCGTGCCGACCAGCCCGGTCGCGAATTGGTCCATATTGGTTTTGCCGACGAGCATCGCACCCGCCGCTTCGAGCTTTTCGACCACAGTCGCCGAGCGCTGCGCGACATAGGAAAACGCAGGGCATGCCGCGGTCGTAGGCAGACCGGCGACGTCGATGTTGTCCTTGACGGCATACGGCACGCCATACAGCGGCAGGCGCTCGATTGCTTGCGGATCGTTGCGCACTCGATCTTCGAGCGCGCGCGCACGCTGTCGCAATCCATCTGCATCGACGCGATGAATCCAGGTGCAGGCATACGCAGGATCGTCGGGCTGCTGCAACAGATTTTCGACGACGCCCGACGGTGTGCGCTTGCCGCTGCGATAGTCGGCGAGGAGAGCTGAAATCGTCATCGACATTGCTTTCGTCTCCGTGCAATGTTGGGTACGATTCAGTATACCTAGTGTGCTGCGCGATGAGCGTGTCCGGGGCGATGCCGTTCTGGTCCTGTCGTACTACGGACCGTTTATTAGAACTTGTCGCTTAACCATCTCGCCGCCACCGTTTCGATTCGGTGCAGTGCAGTGGCTCAGTCCTGGTGCATCGACGGACTTACACGGCAAGACCCCGACCCGATCCTGTGCAATCATGTCGTCGACCCGATCGCTATCTCAACCGCAAAGCTTGACCCAACACCATCGCGTTCTCTTGAAAGGCAACTGACGAATTGGCGATGATCACGCCGCTGAGCAATTCTCAAATGGCGGGCTGCGCATACAGGTGTCGGCAACGCACAGCAAACGCCGGTGACGAGCGCGGTGTCCAGCTGTGCACAACGGCGGCGTCGATTACGCAGAGCGCACGGTGATGGCTATCGTTAGCGCAACGACCGTTAGCGCATCGACGTTAGCTTCGCGCGCGGCCAAACACCCCTGCCGCGTAACTGCGTGCGGTATCGGCTTTCTAGTGCCGTTGAAGCTCAAAAATGCGACCGTGCACAGCGTGTTCGCGCGGGCCTGCAACATCGAAACGCAAGACGGCACGCTCGTCACGCTGCTCGATTATCGTCTGGGCAATGCGCCGCACGGCATCGCTTGCGAAGTGCCGGACTCCTTCGCGTTCAACTCAGAAATCCGGCCCGGCACGAAGGTGAGCGTGCGAGACGGCGAATTGACGCTCGAACAAACCGCGCTCGTCGTCGATCTATCCCGCGCCGTGCGTTGGAGCGGCGCACCTTCGCAGCATGCGGTCGATCCAACGTCGCGTGCGACACGCAATTCGCTCGCAATGATTTGGCGAATGCTGCAAGACTCTTCGCGCTCCAGAGGCTTGTTCGCGTGCTGGTCATTGCCTAACGAAACTGCATCGCCGCTGCACGCCGCACTCCTGCGCAGGCTCGCAGTCTGTCTTCCACTCCTTGCACGCGGCACCGTTGCGCGCGATGCGACCACGATCGTGAAAGCGCTGTCGGCGATGATCGGTCTCGGTATTGGCTTGACGCCATCCGGCGATGATTTCATCGTCGGTTACCTGGCGGCGCTCTGGAGCCAGAGCTCGCGAGACGCGACATTGCCGCCATTGCTAGGTCTTCTGCGTGCACCGCTTGAATCGATGATAGCGAAGACCGGCGCGATCAGCCGCCAGCTCATCCTCGATGCGAGCGCGGGACAGTTCTCCGAACCACTGGTCGATCTCGTACGTGCGATTGCCGACGGCGATGACGAGCGTGTCGCCATCACTGCCGCGCGAGCGCTGCGTATCGGCCACAGCTCCGGGGCCGATGCTTTGCTGGGTCTTTTACTCGGCAACGACCCGCGTGCGTTTGCTGCGTCAATTTCAAATCAACCGGTATCAAATCAACCGGTAGCAAATCAACTGGAATCGATTGCGCTCGATGCTTGAATCGCCGCATTCCAAGCCGGCCACGTTATTCAAAGTCGTGCGCAGAGAATATCGAGATTCGGTCTCGCTCATGCAGCTCTCGTCTTCGCTGACGAAAATGGCCGGCGTCTCGCAAGCCTCTGCCGTCATGGCGACCGAGAACAATCTCGCACTGCTCGCGGAGGCCAGATTCGAAATCAGCGGCAGCGACGCCGGCGCCGCTGATTTGTTGATCGTCGTGCAAGGCGACGCCGCTGCGTTGCCGGCCGCCATCGATACGGCAGTGGCGCATCTCACTCGCCAAGCCGATGTTGGCTCCTCAGCAGGGCGGGCCGCCGTACTCCCGCGCAGTATTCAATCCGCATTGGCGGATGCGCCAAGCGCCAATCTCGTACTCGTCTCCACGCCGGGAGAATACGCCGGTGCGGAAGCCATGAAGGCGCTGCGCCAGGGCTTGAACGTTCTGCTGTTCAGCGACAACGTGCCCGAAGAGGACGAGGTGCGTTTGAAGCAGTTCGCAAAGGAGCGCGGCCTGATCGTCATGGGCCCGGATTGCGGAACAGCGATCATCAACGGCATTCCGCTGTGCTTCGCCAACGTGGTCAAGCGCGGCGCGATCGGCGTTATCGGCGCGTCGGGGACCGGTTTGCAGCAGATCACCGTGCTCGTCGACAATTTGGGCTTAGGCATTTCGCAGGCGATCGGCACCGGCGGACGCGATCTGCACAGCAATATCGGCGGCATCACCTTTTCGACGGCGCTCAGCGATCTCACTGCAGACGTCGACACGAAAGTCATCGTATTGATTTCCAAACCACCGGCGCCGGAAGTCGCCGAGCGCATCTTGAGCGAGGCGGCGCGTGCGGGGAAACCGGTCGTCGTCAATTTTCTCGGGGCGGATCGCGCAAACATTTCGCGCCCGGGAATTTATCCTGCGAAAACGCTGGAAGACGCTGCGCGTACCGCTGTCGATCTCGCGCGGGGAATAGCGCCGCGCGCATCCTACGATCTATCGCTGCCCATGCCTTCCGGATTGCCGAAGCTCGCACTCGAGCAGCGCTATGTGCGCGGCCTCTACAGCGGCGGCACGTTCTGCTACGAGGCAGCGATGCTGCTGGATGAGCGCCTGGCCGATGTGTATTCCAATTCGCCGGTGCGGCCCGACGGCGCGATGAAGGACGTCTGGCACAGCCATCGGCACAGCCTGATCGACCTCGGCGACGACGTGTTCACGCGCGGGCGTCCGCATCCAATGATCGATTTTCGTTTGCGCAACGAGCGCATCGTGGGCGAAGCGGAAGATCCCGAGACGGCGGTGATTCTGTTCGACGTCGTGCTCGGCTTCGGCAGCCACGCCGACCCCGCATCGGAATTGGTTCCGGCGCTGCGGCGAGCCGGTGAAGCAGCCGCGCAAGCCGGGCGCAGCGTGATCTTCGTCGCATTCGTGTGCGGCACCGATCGCGATCCACAAGGTTTGGCGCGCCAGACGCAGGCGTTGCGCGAGGCCGGCGTGCACCTCATGCAGAGTAACGCGCAGGCGGTTCGCCTTGCCGCCAGCATCGTCGTCGGCCGCGCACCCGCGCGCGCCCGGCCCCGTGACGTACGTCCTGTCGCATGACGAGGTGCATGTGAGCACACTGTTCGAGCCCGGCCACGCCATCATCAACGTCGGGCTGTCCGCGTTTCGCGATGCTATTGCGCAGGCCGGCGGCAGCGTCGTGCAAGTCGAGTGGGCACCGCCGGCCGGCGGCGATCGAGCGACCGGCTGGGATCTCGCGCGACTGACGGGCCACCCCGCGGTCGAGCGAGCGAACGCGATCGCCTACGCAAACTATCTCGCGGCGCAGCCGATGTTGATCGACGTGGATCTCGCGCGCAATCACATTCCGGTATTGCGCGACCGCGTGCTGCTGCACGCCGGCCCGCCGATCTCATGGGAAGAAACCTGCGGCCCGATGCAAGGCGCTGCAATCGGCGCGGTGTTGTTCGAGGGTTGGGCGGCCAGCGTTGCCGCTGCGCGCAAGCTGCTGGACAGCGGCGCCATCGCGTTCGAATCGACGCACGATCATGCGACAGTCGGTCCGATGGCAGGTGTGGTGAGTCCGTCGATGCCGGTGTGGGTGGTCGAGAATGCCAGCGCCGGTAATCGCGCGTACTGCACGTTCAACGAAGGCCTCGGCAAGGCGCTGCGCTTCGGCGCAAATTCGACAGAAGTCATCAAGCGTTTGCAGTGGATGGCCGCGGTGCTGGCGCCTGCGCTGAAGGCGACCTTGACGAAGCTCGGTCCGCTCGAGCTCAAGCCGATGATGGCGCAGGCGCTGCAGATGGGCGACGAGCTGCACAATCGCAATGCGGCCGCGTCGTCGTTGCTGCTGAAGAAACTGGTGCCGGCGGCGCTGCGCTGCAAGTTCGATCAGACCAAAATGGCAGACGCGATGACCGCGATCGCCAACAACGATCATTTCTTTTTGAACTTGTCGATGGCGGCGTGCAAGGCCATGCTCGATTCCGCGCACAACGTGCCGAACAGCAGCATGGTGACGGCGATGTCGCGCAACGGCGTGCGGTTCGGCATTCGCTTGTCCGGCACCGGCGCCCGCTGGTTCGAAGCCGCCGCCCCGATCGTGCATGGTCTTTATTTCCCGACCTACGGACCGGAGCACGCAGCGCCCGACATGGGCGACAGCTCGATCACGGAAACCGCGGGGCTGGGTGGATTCGCGATGGCCACCGCGCCTGCGATCGTGCAGTTCGTCGGCGGTACGCCAGACGATGCGATCGCCAACACGCGCGAGATGACGCACATCACGCTCGGGCGCAACAACGCGTTTACGTTGCCGGCAATGAACTTCACCGGCACACCGGCGGGCATCGATGCGCGCAAGGTGCTAGATACCAACATTCTGCCGATCATCAATACCGGCATCGCGCATCGCGAAGCCGGCGTCGGTCAGATCGGCGCCGGCATCACGCGTGCGCCGCTGGAATGTTTCGCGCAGGCAATCGTCGCTTTGGCAAGCAGCGTTGCGCAGAGCGAAGCGCCTGTGCCGGCCGAATCGGCGGCATGAGTCGCGCACGGCAAACCGCGGTCGTCGCGGTGGGCGGCAACTCGCTGATCGTCGATGCGCAGCATCAGTCGATCCCAGATCAATTCGCGGCAGCCGCGATGACGTCGCAGTACGTCGCCGATATGGTCGAGGCGGGTTGGACTGTCGTGCTCACGCATGGCAACGGTCCGCAGGTCGGCTTCATCTTGCGCCGATCCGGCATCGCCAAAGGCGTCGTGCCGGAAGTGCCGATCGATTACGCCGACGCCGACACGCAAGGCGCGATCGGCTACATGTTTCAGCGCGCGCTGTACAACGAATTTCAGGCGCGCGGGCTGCAGCGCAAAGTCGCAACGATAGTGACGCAGGTGCTGGTCGACCCGAACGATCCTGCATTCAAGGATCCCGGCAAACCGGTCGGCGCCTACATGGATGAGGACGTCGCGAATAGTCTCGCCGCCGATTTCGGCTGGACCGTTGCCGAAGATGCGGGACGCGGCTGGCGCCGCGTGGTCGCGTCGCCGCAGCCGCACCGCATCGTCGAGCTCGACGTTATCAAGGCCATGATCGACCTCGGTCACATCGTTGTGGCGTGTGGCGGCGGCGGCATCCCGGTGCGAGAAGATGCGCAAGGCCAGCTCCAGGGCGTGGAAGCGGTGATCGACAAGGATCACGCATCGAGCTTGCTCGCGCGCGATTTGCAAGCGGAGCTGTTCGTGATTTCCACCGGCGTCGAGAAAGTTGCGCTCAATTTCAATCAACCGAACGAGCGCCGGCTCGATCGCGTTACCCTGGCGGAATTGCGAGGCTACGTCGGCGAAGGTCATTTCGCGAAAGGCAGCATGGCGCCGAAGATCGACGCGGTCGTGGCCTACCTCGAAGGCTCGCCGGGCGGACGTGCGATCATTACGAATCCGCCGAATCTCGGGCGTGCGCTGGCAGGCAACGCAGGCACGCACGTCACGGTTAAATAGTCGAGCTCAGCCCACCGAATCAAACGAGCGATTCTAATGACCGACACTTACGATCTTCTCATTCGCAACGCCACCATCGTCGATGGCACCGGCGCCGCGCGCTACAGCGGCGACATCGGTATTCGCGGCGATCGCATCGCGCAACTCGGCGCGTTGGACGCTGCGCGTGCAGACGTCGAAATCGACGCCTCCGGCAAAGTCGCGGCACCCGGTTTCATCGACGCGCATACGCACGACGATCGGTTGCTGCTGTCGGGCCCTGAGATGACGCCGAAGCTGAGCCAGGGCGTCACCACGGTCATCGCGGGCAACTGCGGCATTTCGTTGGCACCTGCACCGTCCGGCATGCGCGCGCCGATCACGCCGCCGCTGGATCTGCTCGACACCGAAGGCGAATGGTTCCGCTTCCCGCGCTTTGCCGATTACGTCGAAGAGCTGAATGCGCGGCCGGCCGCGATCAACGCCGCATTGATGGTCGGACACACGACGTTGCGCGTGATCACGATGAACGACGTCACGCGAGCCGCCTCGCTGACCGAGATCGCGCACATGCGTGCGATGGTGCGCGAGGCACTGATCGCTGGGGCTATCGGCGCGTCTACCGGGCTGTATTACGAGCCGGCCGCGGCTGCGCCGACGCAAGAGATCATCGCGGCGTTTCAACCGCTGCGTGAATTCGGCGCGCTGTACGTTACGCACATGCGCAACGAAGCCGACCGGGTCATGGATTCGCTGGAAGAGTCGTTTCGCATCGCGCGGGAGATCGGCGTGCCGGTGGTCATCTCGCACCACAAGGTCAACGGCGTCGCCAACTACGGCCGCTCCGAGCAGACGCTGACATTCATCGCCGAGCACATGCAGGACCAACGGATCGGGCTGGACTGCTATCCCTATGCGGCAGCATCGACGGTGTTGTCCGCTCCGCGTGCTGCTGCGTCGACGCGCACCTTGATCACCTGGTCGAAGCCTTGCCCCGAACATACCGGCAAAGATCTCGCGGAGCTTGCGAAGGAGCTCGGCGTAACGCAAGACGAAGCGGTTGCGCGCGTACTGCCCGCGGGCGCCATCTATTTTTCGATGGACGAAGGCGACGTGCAGCGCATCCTCGCGTTCGAACACACGATGATCGGCTCTGATGGATTGCCGCACGATGCGTTTCCGCATCCGCGGCTGTGGGCGACGTTTCCACGCGTGCTCGGCCACTACAGCCGCACCTTGCGTCTGTTTCCGTTGGAACAGGCGGTACATAAGATGACCGGTTTGACGGCGCGCACGTTCGGCCTCGCAGACCGCGGTGTCCTGCGCGAAGGCGCGTTCGCGGACATCACGCTGTTCGACCCGG
>JBBRGM010000240.1:0-7245 GCA_038240725.1 Burkholderiales bacterium
TCCAAGGTCTGTGGCTTGATCACCATCCGCATAGTGGCGGCATCGACGAGCATCTTGTCGGTCGTGACATCCGGAAACTCTTTCGCCACCTCGTAGAAAATCTCATCCCACATCACCATCCCGTGTTTCTGTGCGTTCGACTTGGTGATCAACGTCAGCAGCTTGCGCGGACGCGATCGCGCCAGTGCGAAGGCGAAGCGGAAAATGCGAGTAACGCCGACGCGCGTGAAGATCGCCGTCTCGGTGCCGACTTCTTCGGGATGGCCACGGTGTGCGCGCCCGCCATGTCCTGCGTATTCGCCTTCGCTGTTCTCGCGAACGATCACCCAGTCGATGTCGGTCGCGTTTTTCAACTTGAGCGGCGGCTCGATGCCCGGCAGCACGCGCGTGGGCCGCACGTTCGCATACTGATCGAAGCCCTGACAGATCGCGAGCCGCAATCCCCACAGCGTAATGTCGTCGGGAATGTCGGGCGCGCCGACGGCGCCGAAGTAGATTGCATCGAAGCGCTTCAGCGTGTCGAGCCCATCGGTTGCGATCATGCGTCCGTGTTGCTTGTAGTAATCGCTGCCCCATGGAAACGTTTCTACATCCAGCGTGAAGCCGCCGTCGCGGCGCGCCAGAACTTGCAGCGCTTCGACGCCGGCCGCGATGACTTCTTTACCGATGCCGTCTCCGGGTATCGCTGCGATCTTGTAGGTTTTCATTGTTGGATTGCAGTCTAGAAACTGACGTTGTCCTTGCCTTTGAGCTTCAACATCTGACGTGCCTCATCCGAGGTCGCGACTTCCAAACCGAGCTCTTCGAGGATGCGGCGAATCTTGGAAACTTGTTCCGCGTTGGTTTTCGCCAACTGGCCTTTAGCAAGCCACAAGCTGTCTTCCAATCCGACGCGCACGTTCCCGCCCATGACCGCAGATTGCGCCGCGATGAACATCTGATTGCGTCCTGCGCCGAGCACAGACCAGAGGAAGTCGTTGCCGAATAGACGATCGGCCGTGCGCTTCATGTGCAGCACGTCTTCAGGATGCGGGCCGATGCCGCCGCGGATGCCGAACACGGATTGAATGAACAGCGGCGGCTTCACCAGGCCGCGATCGAGAAAATGCGCAGCGGTATACAAATGGCCGATGTCGTAGCACTCGATCTCGAAGCGCGTGTCGTTGCCGCTGCACGACTGCAGAATGTGCGCGATGTCTTTGAACGTGTTTTTAAAGATGCGCTCGTCGCTGCCGGCGAGGTAGGGCTTTTCCCAGTCGTACTTCCATTCCTTGTAGCGCGGCACCATTTCGTACAGACCGAAATTCATCGAGCCCATGTTGAGCGACGCGACCTCGGGCTTGAGCTGCAGCGCCGGCTGCAGGCGCTCTTCCACGCCCATCGTCGGCGCACCGCCGGTAGTGAGATTGATGACGACGTTGCTCGCCGCTTTGATCTGCGGCAGAAAGCGTTTGAACATCGCCGGGTCTTGCGTCGGCTTGCCGTCCTCCGGCATGCGCGCATGCAGATGCACGATGGCGGCGCCTGCTTTTGCGGCGCCGATCGCGGCCTCGGCAATCTCTTCCGGGCTGATCGGAAGATAAGGCGACATCGTCGGCGTGTGAATGGCGCCGGTAACGGCGCAGGTGATGATGACTTTGTTGGGTCCGGCCATTGTCAGTGCTCCTGTCGAAACGATCGAATGCGTAGTCGATGCAATAATTTCTTTAGCGATGATCCTTGGACTCTAGCGATGACCCTTGCTTTAGCGATGACCCTGGGCTTTAGCGATGACCCTGGGCAGCCAGAGCGCGCTTGTGCGCCATCAGTGCCATCAGACGGCGATCGCGCCAGGCTTCGCGCTCGCCATGCTGCTCCTGCGGCATCGCCTTGCGGCGTTCGGCGGTGATTTTTGCGATGAGCGCGTCGTCCCACTGATCGTAGCGCACGTCCTTCATCATCTCATAGAGCACCGAGCCGTAGCGCTCGGCGTAGTCCGGCACACCGCCGGGCGCATTGAGATCGATGGTCTCGAACGGTCCCATGAACGACCAACGCAAGCCGAGTCCATCCTTGATGCACTTGTCGAGATCATCCACGGTAACGTAGTCGTCTTTCACCAGACGCCACGCCTCGTGCAGCAACGCCGCTTGCAGGCGATTCAAGATGAAGCCTTCGATTTCTTTCTTGACGATGATCGGTACCTGACCGACCTTCTCGTGCAGCGCGTATGCGCGCTTAACCACGTCCGGTGACGTCCACGGTGCCGGCGAGAGCTCTACGATGGGCACGACGTGCGGCGGATTCACCGGGTGCGCGACGATGCAGCGATGCTTGCCTTTGAGGCCTTCGCTGAACACGGAAGTCGGAATCGTCGAGGTCGAGCTCGCAAGAATGCAGTCGGGCTTCGCTGCGGCATCGAGGTCGGCATACACTTTCTTCTTGATGTCGACGCGCTCGGATGTATTTTCCTGCACATAATCCACATCGCGCAAAGCATCCGCCAGGGTCGCGCAACCGGTTATGCGCGCGCGTACCGTTTTCGGATCTTCATCGATCAGCTTGGCGTCACGCAGCTCGCCGAGCGCAGTCTCGATCAAGCCGAGCGCGCGCGTCACTGCCCCGGCATCGCTGTCCCACACGTTTACCGGATGCCCAGCGCGCGCGAAGACCATTGCCCAGGCGCGTCCAATCAGTCCCGCGCCGACGATTGCTATTTTTTCCATCAAAGCTCTCCAGATTGCTGTTCACTTAATCTCACGGCGAGCCGACGCTCGTCGCTGGGTCGGACCAGACGTAAGCTCAGCCCAGCATCTCCACACCCGCGCACACCGAGATCGCCTGACCGGTGACGTGCACGCCGAGATCGCTCGCCAGATACAACGCCATGTTGGCGATGTCCTGCGGGCTCACCATCGTCTGCATCGACACCTTTTCCAGCGAACGCTGCTTTTGCTCGTCGAAGGTGATGCCGAGCGCCTTGGCTTTGGCGTCGATCACCCGGTCGATCCGCTCGCCCGCGACGACGCCGGGCTGAATTGCGTTCACGCGAATGTTGTCCGGGCCGACTTCCATCGACAGGCTCTTGGTCAGGCCGATCACGCCCCATTTCGCGGCGGCGTACGGCGTGCGGAACGGAAACCCGAGCCGGCCCGCCGCAGAAGACAAATTGATAATCGCGCCGCCGCCGGCTGCTTTGAGCATCGGCATCGCGAGCCGTGTGCAATAGAACATGCCGTTGAGATCGATGTCGATGCACCGCCGCCAGTCTTCCAGGCTGATCTCTTCGATCTTGCCGGTCGGCCCTGCGATGCCGGCGTTGTTGACCAGCACATCGAGTCCGCCGAGATGCTGCTTCACGTCCGCGAACATCTTGCTCACCTGATCGAGATTGGAGATGTCGCACAACGTTGCCGTTACGCCAGGCAGCGCTCGCGCGATTTCCTCCAATGCAGACTGCACGACGTCGCAGATGTGAACCCTCGCGCCCGCGGCGACGAAGGTTTCGGTCATTACTTTGCCGATGCCGCCCGCGCCCGCGGTGATCAGCACTCGGCGTCCCTTCAACGATATTTCCATATTTGTTCCTCGACGAATAATAAAGACGCGCTCGCCGTTATGCGAGCGGCGCGAGCTCAAAGCCACAAAATCTTCTTGCGGAATTCCAGATCTACCAGCAGCGGATCGGCCGGCCCCTGATGCGATACGTAGCCGCGATCGAGCACCACCGCACGGTCGGCCAGCGACAGCACGACATCGAGATGATGCTCGATGATCAGGATGGAGATCTCCCGACGCAGCTGCTCGATCGATTTGTACACTTCATCGACCATTGCGGGCGACAGCCCTTCGAACGGTTCGTCGAGCAGGAGAATGCGCACGGTGCCGGACAGCGCGCGTGCGATCGCGACCATCTGCTGCTCGCCGCCGGACAACTGGTCGGCTTTAGTGTGCAGCTTGTCGCGCACACGCGGAAAATAACTGTAGATCCGCTCGCGGCTCCAGCGTACGCCGCTGCCGTGTTCGCGCGAGAGCGCACCCAGGCGCAGATTTTCATCGACGGTGAGACCGGCGAACAAACGCCGGCCTTGCGGAACGAGTCCGACGCCTTTGCGTGCGACCTGCTCCGGCGTGAGACCGCTGATGACATCGCGGCCGAACGTTACCGTGCCGCTGCGCGGCTGCACGATGCCCATGATGCTCTTGAATGTCGATGACTTGCCGGCGCCGTTGCGACCGAGCAGCGCCACCACTTCGTGCTCGCGCACCTCGAAGTTGACGTCGTGCAGAATGTGGCTTTTGCCGTAGAACGTATTGACGTTGGCGAGCGAGAGGAGGGCGTTGCCCGCTGTCGATGCTGTCCGCTGTCGATGCGCCGCATGTTGACCGGCGCCGATATAGACACGCTGGACCTCGGGATCGGCGCGCACTTTGTCCGCGTTGCCTTCCACCAGCACGCGGCCCTCATTCATCACCGTGATTTTGTCCGCGATGGCGAACACGCGGTCGATGTCGTGCTCGACCAGCAGCACCGCCATGTGCTCGGTCAAGCCGCGGATCAGCGCGGTGATGCGTTCGCGCTCGGCGGCGGCAAGACCGACCAGCGGCTCATCGAGCAACAGCGCGCGCGGCCTCGCCGATAGTGCGACGCCGATCTCGACCAGCCGCTGCCCGCCATAGGAAAGATCGGAGACGGTTACGTTCTCGACGCCTTCCAGACCGAGGAAGCGCACCAGCTCGCGCGTCTGCGCATTCACCTCGCTCAGTGCGTCGGCACGCAGCAGGGGATGAAAACGTTGCGGCGAACGCGCCTGCACGCCGAGGCGAAGATGCTCCCAGATCGACAGCGCAGGAAACAGGCTGGTGATTTGAAACGAGCGCGACAATCCGAGTGATGCGACTCGATCGGCCGGCAATCCGTCGATGCGATGGCCCGCAAGCGCAATGCTGCCGTGGTCGGGCGCGAACATGCCGGAGATAATGTTGAACAACGTCGTCTTGCCCGCGCCGTTTGGGCCGATCAACGCGTGCAGAGTGCGATCCTCGACTTGCAGATCGACGTTGTCGACCGCGGTGAATGCGCCGAACGTTTTGCGCACACCGGCGCAGGTGACGAGCGCGCCGTCGACCGGCGGATACTCGCGGAGAAACCGCGGAGCCTGTTGACCGGGCTGCGGTGCGATACGTGCGGCCATCGCTGCCGCTTCCTCGCCTTTGCGTCGAAACGGCGCTAGCAGTCTGCCGCCGAGGCCGATCAAGCCCAGCGGCGAGTACAAGATGAATCCCATGAACAGCAGCCCGAACCAAAGCTGCCACGACGAAGTAAGGCTCGATACGACTTCGCGGAACATCAGATAGAACAGCGAACCGAGTGCGGGTCCGAGAAAGCTTCCCATGCCGCCGAGAATGGTCATCGCCAGGATTTCGCCGGAGAATGTCGGATGTACGAGATCGGCAGAGACGAACAGTTTGAGATAGGCGAACAACGCGCCGCCCAGGCCGGTAACCGTCGCCGAGATGGTGAACGCTGCGAGCTTGTAGCGCAGCACCGGATAGCCCGCAAAGCGCGTGCGCAGCTCGTTCTCGCGAATCGCGACCAGCACCGAGCCGAGCGGCGAATGCACGACGCGCCAGACCAGACACGCGACCAGAAACACGATCGTCGCGACGACGAAATAGAACACGCGCTGATCGCCCACGTCGATGCCGAGCAGCGGATGCAGCTTCAGTCCCGACAAACCATTCTCGCCGCCGGTGAACGACGTCCAGCGGAACACGATGTAGTAGGTGAGTGCGGTGAAAGCGAGGGTGAGCAACGAGAAGTACACGCCGCGTCTGCGCAGCGCGAAGAAGCCGACCACGGCGCCGAGCAGTGCAGAAAAAATAATCGCGATAAAAAACGGCAGCAAGACGCTATTGGGAAACCAGTGGATCTGAGTCAGCGCTGTGCAGTACGCCGCCAGACCGAAGAACAGCCCGTGTCCGAACGATAGCAAACCGGTATAGCCGAGCAGCAGATTGAAGCCGAGGCCCACCATTGCATAGATCGCGATTTCCGTCGCGATCCCCCAGGTGAAGCCGCCGGCGATCACCAGCCAGGGCATCACGATCAGCGCGATGGCGAGAATTACGAGCGGGTGGCGCAATGTTCTCTGGTCCATGGGGTCTAGGTCGATGCCAGTCGCTGCGCCTGCTTCGGGTTCAGCATTTGCAGATAAGACAGCTTGCCTTCGAGGCGTGCCAGCACTTGCGGCTCAACCGTGCCGCGCGATTGCGCAAGCGCGCACTGATGAATCGCCGCGCGCAAACGTCTGCGGTCCTGACGCGACAGTCCCAGCACATCGTTGACTACGACACCCGTCACGCTCTGGCGCGAACCCGCGCGCAGCAGCCGTGTCTTGCGCACGTTGATGCTGAAGCCTTCCTCTTCGACTACGCGAGATGCCTGTAGACGCAATGCATGCGCATGCGCGATATCGTCGCCGGAGAACGTAAGGTCGTCTGCGTAGCGCGAATACGAAAATCCGAAGCGCCGCGCGCAGCCTGCCAGGCGGTGGTCCATCTTCATCAGGATTGCGTTGCTGATGCCCGGGCTTGTTGGTGCGCCTTGCGGACAAGCGCGCGGCCCGATCGGCGGAAAATAAATCGTATCGCCCGCGCTTACCGCCTGCCGTGGCGCTTCGGTCATAATCGCCGACAACGTTGCGGCGACCGGATAACTGTAACCGAGCGAGATGAGCAGACCGCGCACGCGGCCGAAATGCAGCGTGCCGAAGAAATCGTGAATGTCCAGACGCAGCACCACGCGCTTGCCCACGTGCGGCTCGGCGTTGCTGCGAACAGAATGACCGGTGCGAAACCCGTGTGCGAATGCGCTGACCGGCAGCTTGGCGATCAGCAGCGTATTGAGCCGACGCTGCAACGCCTTCAGCCGCGCTTTCGGCGCCATGATCAGACGTTCGCCGCCGGCGCGTTTCGGAATCGCGAAAGTCACGTAGTGCGACAGCCAATCCTTGGCGCTGTGCGTGGAGAAATGCCGCAGCGTCCGCACCGAAATATCGAGTGCCGCCGCGACATCTTGCTCGGTTTTCCAGATCGGCAAACCGTAGCGCTCGAGCTGTTCGACATCGCTGGCAAGATCGCGTACCGCGCGGTTGCGCGTGCGCAATGTTACCGAGAACAGCCGGCGCGCTTCATCGAGGGAGAACGATTGCTTCGACGGTCGGCGTGCCGTTACCGTATGCGCAGCTGTGCTCGTCTTCGGCC
>JBBRGM010000241.1:0-7241 GCA_038240725.1 Burkholderiales bacterium
TTGCCGGTCCCCTCCATCTCGCTTAAGGAGCTTGCCTTGATCCGCTTTTACTATCACCCCTCGCCGAATCCGATGAAGGTCTCGCTGTTTTTAGAAGAAGCCGGCCTCGCCTACGAAGTTGTTCCGGTGGACACACGCAAAGCCGAGCAGCACCAGCCTGCATTCAGGGCGATCAACCCGAACGGCAAGTTGCCTGCGATCGTCGATACTGAAGGCGCCGGCGGAAAGGAAATTACGGTGTTCGATTCGAACGCGATCTTGCTCTACCTGGGCGACAAGATCGGCCGCTTCGTCGGCGGCGCCGCGGATCGCGGCGAGCTTCTGTCATGGCTCATGTTTATCGCCACGGGTATCGGTCCGTACTCCGGCCAAGCAGTGCATTTCCAGCGCGCCGCGCCCGAAAAGATGCCCTACGCGATCAATCGCTACCGGCGCGAGGCAGATCGTCACTATCGCGTGCTCGACGGTCATCTCAAAGGCCGGGATTACATTGTCGGTAAGGAATATTCGATCGTCGACATGTCGGCGTGGGGTTGGATAGACCGTGCGCCTATCGTGCTGCCAGGTGATACCGATCCGCTCGCAGCGTACCCCGACTTGAAGCGCTGGTTCAGCGCGATCAACGCACGTCCGGCTGTAGCGCGAGCGCGCGCCGTCGGTACCAATGTCACGTTCAAGCAGGAGATGGATGAGGAAGCAAAGCGCGCAATGTTCCCGTCCAACTATCCGTTGACGGCGTGAGCGCACCGCGAATCAGGCGATCATCCCGCAAGCCGGAAGCGGCGTAGGCGAAAAAAAAGACCAAAGACCGCGTTAAGCGCGGTCTTTGGTCAAAGCCGTTACGGAAAGGGAATATCCGCAGACGGGCCGGGAAACAATGAGACCGCAGGTAGATGGCTTCAACTACCTGCGATGAAGAACGGAACCTTGATGCGTGCAGCCGTCGGCGGCTGCTGTATTACAACTGGGTAGCGACGGGCGCTGATTTGGCGGCCCGCCGACGGAACATGCCACCGGCCATCAACAGTCCGGTTACCAGCACCGCGTACGTCTCGGGTTCGGGGACGGCAATCACCGCGTGATTGTCGGTCTCGAACGCATTGCCGTCCGACTTGAGCACGATTCTGTTGAACTGTTCACTTGTGCTTTGCGCGAAGATATTCACGTAACCGCCCAGACCTTGATTGCCATCAGCGGAGCGACTGATCAGCGCGGCGAAATCGGTTCCGGTGAAGGTCGCGAGCAAGCTATTGCCTTTGAACAATTGCAGGCTGTTGTAGGTATCGGGAGAGCCGTAGAAGAATCCGAAATAGCTGAGCGCGGTGCCGAAGTTGATCGTCGTCGACGAACCGTACGTCGAACCCTCGTTCAGGTAACCGGTCGTATCGCCTGGCGGGCTCGCGGAATTGCCGTTGCTGCCGAAGACGATGCTACCGCCGGTATAACCTGAGGGCAGGAATCCATCATTGAAGTTGAAAGTCGTCGCTGCGGCGACGTTCGTGTATTGGCCTTCACCTGCGACGTTATGACCGTCGGCGGTGAGAATGTAAGCATGCGCCGGCGTCACTGTGATCAAAGCGGCCGCTAGTGCGAGCGCCAGTCTTGTCGGTGTCATTTTGCGTTTCCAAAGTTTCAGGGGTTTCCGGCCTCGTTCGCCAGGCCGCGGACTCTACGAGAAGGAACCGGGGGTGAACAGGATGTTCACGGCCTTGCAAATTGCCCTGGACGGTTGCGGGAGGTGCAGCCGAGAACAACTACGCAAACGCGAAATGCGAGCTGTTGCGTACGGCGAACGCGTGAGCGAGCTATAGCGGATGCGAGGATCTAACAGCTCGCATGCATCGCAAGCGCGACGAACTGGCGTGCAGTGGTCGAAGTCGGGAAACCTTCGCTGGCGTTACTGCTGAGGGTGTCGTGCGGTAAAGATGTCAGCGCTCCGGGCGTACGCTTTCCAAGCATTGCGCTGCCGGATCCGAGCGATCCGACGAACTTCACCAGGGCACGCTGGATGTTCTTCGGCCTGAGTGCGGATTACTGAAACCAGCGGCACCTTCGATATTGCATTGATCGCCAATCACGGCGAACGCGTGCCCGCCGAGGCGGACGCCTTCCGCAGCTGGGCGTTCGGGAGTGTAGTGACGGCGGCTGTAATCCCCGAACCATCGGGTTTTCTTTGTCTTCGCGCTCGCCCCCGCGTTGCTGCTGATATCGCGCATGCGGCGTGCTTGAATCCTTGCTGCTCTCTCCCGCGTTGCACGGGAGAGAGCAGAAACAAGTTTGCTTCAACCCATCGATTGATACACCGTCTTCTCGAATTCGAAGAACAGCGGCAGCGCTTTGACGTCGACGAACGGCAGAATCTGCGTCATGTACACACCGCCCACGCCTTTGGTTTGATCGATCCAGTAATAGGTATTGGCTAATCCCGCCCACGCCAGACTTCCCGGCGTGCGTCCGCTCGGCGTTTGCTCTTCGTTGATCATGAAGCTCAGTCCCCAGTTTTTCGGCATGCCGGGGAAGAACTCCGCGTCGCGCGTGAGATTCGGCATTTCGGTTTTGAGCGGGGTGACTTTGAGATTGCCCATCGCGTTGCGCGACATCAGCTCCACGGTCTGCGGTTTCAACACCTGGTTGCCGTTACCTTTGCCGCGATTCAGAAAAACGCGCACGAACTTGGCATAGTCGCTCGCGGTCGAGTAGAGCCCGCCGCCGCCCATTTCGAACTCGGGGTCCTGCGGCATTTCGAACTCGATCGCTTTGTAGCTGCCGTCGTCGGCGTGCTGGTGAACTTTGGCCAGTCTCGCGCGCATCTCCGGTGTGATCTTGAACGCGGTGCTGTCCATGCCGAGCGGATCGAATAGATTTTCTTTTACGTAGTAACCGAGCGTCTCGCCGCTGACGGCCTCGACCATCTTGCCCGCCCAATCGATTCCAATGCCGTATTCCCAGCGCTCGCCGGGATCGGACAACAGCGGCGTCGTCAGTGCGATGTTTTTGCAACTGCCGATGCCGGGAATATTTCTGAGCTCCTCGTAGCGGACGAGATCGCCGTTCCACAGGTCGTAGGCGAAGCCCGCGGTGTGCGTGAGCAGATGGCGCAGCGTGATCGCACGTTTGGGTGCGCGCATCTGCGGCTGCCCATTGGCATCCCAGCCGGTCAGCACTTGCGCACGCGCGAGATCCGGCACCCAATGACTCGCCGGCTTGTCCAGATCGACTTTGCCTTGCTCGACCAGCTGCATCGCTGCGGCGCTGGTGATGGCTTTGGTCATCGACGCGATCCAGACAACCGTGTCCGGCGTCATCTGATCGGCAGACCCGATCGTCCGCTCGCCGAAACCGCCTTCGTAGATCAATCCCTCGCGATCGGTGGCGACTGCCACCACGCCGGGGACGTCGCCTGCAGCTACTGCATTGCGCAATAGCGCATCTGCATCATTCGTCAGCGTGCTCTCGCTATGCGCGAGCGGAATAGCGCTGCTTCCCAGTATTGCGGCGCCCGACATTGCTGCGCCTGACTTAAGAAAAGTACGGCGATCCGTTGTCATATCGGCTCCTCCGATTTAGACGGGTGTGAGAGCGGCACTCGAACAGGTGCGCATACCCTGTACCCGTATACAGGTGTGTGTAATCCCCCTAGGTTTGCGTGTTGCGATCGCTACGATACGCCTAGCAGCGTCGTTGGGCTCGACAGCACTAAGTCAGAGGGTGGGAGAACGCGAGAGGTGGTTGGGTCGCGCCTTCAGCAAGAAGCGGCGATTCTACATGGCGTGAGCATACGCTCTGGCGTGCGGCGGCACGTCGCTGCCCTCGAGCGTCTCTACATCGCTCAATGGCAACATACAAAGCAACTCAGCAAACCACCGAGTACGACACTGCGTGCAGGGTGCAGAGCGATGGCGTTGTCGTTGGCTGCTGCAGCCGCTGTTCAGCGACGTCGCGCGCCGCGATATCGACACGAAGAAGCATCAGTTGGCGACGATTCTCATCTTGACCTTTGTGCCGCTTGCGCCTAGCGTCATGCTCGGATGCCGCCGCGAAACGCAGCGCAACGGCACCCTCGGCAGCGCAACAGCACACTCGGAACGCGGCCGTACAGATCACTTCGCAGCGGCACTGTAGCGACGCCGCGCAACCGCAGCCAAGGAGGGTGCGCTCATGAATTCTTGTCATTCGAAAGCGCTCGCGCTCCGCGCTGTTCATTGCTGTGCGCGCGGCCCTGACGACCATTCTCGAGCGCACCGCATCAACCTGCGACAGCGGATCTCAGTGACTCGGACCAAATCGTCACTCGTGAAATGCGCTTTCGCTAAAATGTTGTCGCGCATTTCGCTTTTCATCGTTGCCAACGCTTTGCTCGCGAGCGTCGACGCCGCGCAGCCGTCCGTGAGCTAGGGTCAGGTCTTGACGTGCGACGGAGACGGCAAGACTAGCGAGGCACCTGCGGATCACACTATCTGCCCAGCAACGCGTACCGCGCGCGTTACGCCTGAGCAGTTGTCAACTCCCCACCTGCATTGGTAAAGCTGCATTGGTAAATCCTGGCGTTACAGCAACGACGCTGGACTGTCCAGATGAAAACGCCGACGTTTGGCGGTTCAGGGTTGCCCGACGAACGCGAACTAAAAGCGCTCGCGAGTCCTCACAGTCGGCTACCGCGCGCCTGCTAAAAACGTTTGCGAGAACACAAGAATCTGAATTTATCTTTCGTCGCCACGTACCGACGCATTGTTCCAATGCATTCTTACAATAGCGTCAACTTCACTCCCGCAATGCCACCAGCTCGAGCCACTCGACGCTGCCTGTTCTCCGTATTTTTCGTCCCACCAAACGTTGTTCGCCTCTTGCACGCGTATATTGTGTCGTTATCAGATTCCAGGAGTGATTTCATTTCGCGCGGTTGCCGAATGCAATGCGTGATCTTCCCCTGGCTTCGTGCGCCGTCTTGAGCAACGCGAGTCGATGAACAAACGTCCGAGCGCTGTTCGATGCAGCGTGGCCGATACCGAAATGCAAGATATTAGGAGGTCGTTTATGTGTGCGCAGGCAGCGTCTTCGAAAAGAAGCTCCGCAATCCCGGGTTGTGTGCGTGGGCGCGCATCGGCGCGATGGATTGCGTTGCCCAACGTGTCTTGCAACGCAATAGCCGTCTTGGTGTTTGCACTAATATTCTGTACGTTGCCGATGCACGCAATTGCGCAACAACTGATCGGGACGCAAACGTTGGGGACACAGTCGGATAAGAATTCTGCCGGCAAAGCCGAGGCGTTCAAAGCGACCGCCGCGCTAACTGGAACGGTCACATCCATTACTGTGTATGTCGACGCGACCTCCGTCGCCACGCAGCTTACGACCGGCTTGTATTCTGATGCGGCGGGTCGCCCCGGTACGCTGCTGGCGCAGGGCTCGTTGATCGGGCCGGTCGCCGGACAATGGAACAAAGTGCCAGTGCCTGCGGCCAACGTTGTGGCCAACGCCGTGTACTGGATCGCCGTCCTGGCTCCGAGCGGCAAGGGCGTGCTGGCATTCCGCGATTACCCCGCAGGCGGTGGACCGAATTTCACCAGCGCTCAGCTTACTCTGACTGCGTTGCCGGCGACGTGGACCAACGGCGTCGCGTTTACCAACTCGCCGATATCAGCGTATGCGTCTGCTACATCGACGCAGCCGATTCTAAGTACCAGTCCGTCCGCGCTCAACTTCAGTTACGCACAGGGCGGCCCCGTCCCCCCGGCCTCGTCGCTATCGGTGACGAACACCGGCGGCGGCACGCTGAGCTATAGCGCGACTGAAAACGCGAGCTGGCTGACGGTCGCGCCGGCGACCGGCAACGCGCCGGCATCGCTCAGCGTCACTGTTGCGCCGGTCGGCCTAGCGGTCGGCAGCTACTCTACGCAACTCGCGATTACTGCAAGCGGGGCCATCGGTTCGCCGGCAAATATTCCGGTCACGCTAGATGTCACCGCGACGTCTGCGGTCGGGCCGGATTGGCTGACCGTAGCGCGCGATAACGCGCGCACCGGTTTTGCCGCGAATGACACCGTTCTCAATAAGACCAATGTCGCCAATCTGGCGCTGCTTTGGACTTCTACGCTCGATGGCAAAGTCATCGCGCAACCGCTCTACGTGCAGGCGTACAACATGGGCGGCACGACCCGCGACGTCTTGATCGCCGGTACTGAAGCGAATTCGCTGTATGCGCTGGACGCGAATACCGGTGCGATTCTCTGGCAACGCAACTTCGGCCCGAACTTCAGCGATGCGTGTCCCGGCGGTTCGGGTGTGCGCGGCACACCGGTAATCGATCGCACGCGTGGTCGAATCTACCTGGCGCCTGAAGGCGGAAGTTTGTATATGGTGTCACTGGTCAACGGCGCCGATCTCGCGGCGCCGCTGTCGCTGATCACGGTGCCGCAGAACAACAAGGTACGCGGCGGCCTCAATTTGGTCGGGAACAATCTCTATGTAGCCACCGGCAGCGGCGGCTGCGATCGGCAGCCATGGCACGGTCGTATCTACCGGCTCGATGTAGCCGGCTCGGTGCCTTTACTGCTGAATACATTCTCCGTCGTCCCGAGCTTAGGCGAAAATAGCGGCGGCGGCATCTGGGGCCTCGGCGGCGTATCGGTCGATCTGGATACCGGCAACGTGTTCGCGGCGACCGGCGCCGACAGAGACCAGCGCTACACGCCCAATGCTGTGCGCATGATCGCATTGACGTCCAGCCTGACCTTGCTGGGCACCTACGAACCGGTGCATCCAGCGACGTGGGCCTGCCCGCAGGGGCCATGCGACATCGACTTCGGCGCGACGCCGACGGTGTTCACACCCGACGGCTGCCCGACGATGGTAGCGGCCGGCAATAAGAGCGGCGAATTCTATGTTATGCGAGCGTCGGATTTGGCCATCTCCGGCACGCCCCTGCAGATCATGAAGCTCAACCTCGCTTTCGATCCGCTTGCCAAAGGCGGCGTCGGCGGTATTCCGGCGTACTGGGCGGCGGGTCGAATGCTATTCGTTACCGACTCCGGGCCCGGGATCAACGGGATCCCCGGCGGTGTGCTCGGGCTTTCGATCGCACCTGCGCCGGCGTGCACGTTATCGGTTGCGTGGAGCGTGTCGTTGCCAGATCTCGGTAGCGCGCAGGCATCGCCGACGGTAGCGGGCGGCATGGTCTTCGTCGGTGAAGGCAGCCGCGGCCGCGTACATGCATACGATGCCGGCACCGGCGCCGAGCTGTG
>JBBRGM010000242.1:0-7195 GCA_038240725.1 Burkholderiales bacterium
TGAGCACACCGTTCGCGCGAACAGCTGGATGATCAAGCAGGTTCTTGCCACCGGCGTGCACGGATTGCTGCTATGTCACGCCGAGCGCTCTCAGGCCGTACGCGCGTTCGTCGAAACGGCGCGTTACTCGTTCACCGACAATACCAATACGAACCTCGGCCCCGGACGGCGCGGCCACGGCGGTCAGGTGCACGCCGCTGAGATCTGGGGCATTTCCGTCGAGGATTATTTCGCGCGCGCCGACCCGTGGCCGCTCAATCCCGGCGGCGAGCTCCTCCTCGGAATCAAAGTCGAGAACACCCGCGCATTAGCTAACGTCGAAGAGACCACCGCGGTTCCCGGGATCGCGTTCGCGGAGTGGGGTCCCGGCGATATGGGCATGTCGATGGGCTATCCGAATCAGCACGACGAACCCTACCCTGCAGAAATGCAAGCGGCGCGAACGCGTGTCGTGGCAGCGTGCAAGCGAAGCGGACTGTTTTTTCTCGAGCAGGTCACGCCGGAAAACGTCGCGAGCCGGGTCGACGAAGGCGTGATGATCGCTGCGGTCCGCAGGCGCGTGAGGCTGCGGAGATCGGGCGCATACACAGCGCGCGAAAACCCACCCGCTGATCCCGCTTCCGAGGACGCAGCCCATAGCCGGAATCTGTATCCGGTTACCCCCGTAACGCCTCACCGATGTGTCATATGTAAGTCTATTCGCCTGTGGTGCGCGACCCCAGACTTAGAATAGCCGGCGGCGTTGAAGCGCTAGCTCCACCCTGCGATCCCCTCCAACTGAAGACCGACAAACGGAGCAGAACATTGCTCGCCAAGATCGGGGCGGACGCGAAATCGCAGTCAGGCCGCGAATGCGATTGGGCAATTAGAACAACAAATCTGATTTTAAGGATTGAACCATGCAGCATCACCACGCCCGTGTACGACTCGTAGTCTCGATTTTCTGTCTCATCTCTACATTGACCGGCATCGATGCGCTCGCTGCGCAATCGCATGGGCCTCTGGCTCCCACTGTCGATCCGTTACCATCGATTACCAGCGCCGATGAGGTCACGCTGAAGGGCCGGACCGATCCGAACCTGCGCGTGATCGTGGAAGGCGGAGCAAACACGGTAGGCGTCGATGCCGATGAAAAAGGCCGGTTCAGCGTGCGCGTCATGCTCAAGCACGATCGTATGAACACCCTCGAGGTGTACAGCCAGGCCGATCGACGCAATGCGCCGAACAGCGATCCGACGCGCGTCAGCATTCGTCAAGACGATCAGCCGCCACGTATCACTGCAACACTGGATCCGCAGCCGAACGAAAAAGGCTGGAACAACGGCAGCGTGACCGTGCGCTTTGCCTGCACCGACGCGCACGGCATCGCCCGCTGTCCCGATCCGATAACCGTCGCAACTGCGGGCGAAGATCAGACCATTCGTGCGGCCGCGATAGACAGCGCGGGCAACAGCGAAACAATCAAAGTGCGCGTCAATATCGACAGCACGCAGCCGACTGCAAAGATTACGCTGAGCCCGGCCCCGAATGCCAATGGCTGGTATCGCAGCAGCGTTAGCGTGAAATTCACCTGCAGCGACGAGCGCAATGGCTCGGGCATCGCGCAATGTCCGCGGCCGATCGACGTCAAGAATGCGGGTAGAGACGTACCCGTGTCCGGTACGGTCGTCGACAACGCCGGCAATCGCACGGTCGTCAGCGCCACAGTGAATCTCGATCGCACCGACCCGACGATCACGATGGATGAGTCGCACGAAGTGACGCTTATCTACAGTTCGCCGATTCATTTGAGCGGTCACATCAGCGATGACCTTTCCGGCGTCGCAGCGGTCAACTGCGGAAGCTCGCCCGCCAGCGTCACGAATATCGCCTTCGGCTGTGACGTAGCGGTTAAGGCCGGTAAGCACCGGATCAAAGTATGGGCAACCGACAACGCCGGCAATGTGGCGACAGTGCATGCGCGCGTGGTTCTGGCCTCGCCGCTTCCCGGTGGCGATGCACATAAGGTTATGGTCAGCGCTGACGTCAATGGCGATGGCCGTATCGATGTCGTGCATACCAATTTCTCCGCGCGCGAAGTTTCGATTTTGCTCGGCAACGGTGACGGCACGTTCCAAGCGGAACGACGTGTGCCGGTCGGCGAGTACGCGTCTTCAGTTGCGCTGGCCGATGTCAATCGCGACGGCGTCCTGGACCTCGTCACGACGCATTACGCGACCGCTGAAGTCGCCATTCAGTACGGCCAGGCTGACGGCACCTATGTAGCCGGCCCGCACATCGCGGTCGATGACTTTCCTACCGCCGCAGTGATCGCCGACGTAAACGACGACGGCCTCCCCGACATTGTCACTGCGCACATGCATAACGCAAAGGTGCAGGTGCATCTTGCGCAGATCGACGGCTCCTTCGTTTCTCAGCCCGCCTCGACGGTCGGCAACGGACCCGTCGCATTAGCCATCGGTGATGTCAACGGTGACGGCCGACTCGATATCGTCAGCGCTAATTTCCTGTCGAGCGACGTCTCAATTCTTCCAGGTCTGGGCGTCGGCAAATTCGGCCCCGAACAGCGCGTTGTGCTGTCGACCGGAAGCGGCCCGACTGCGATTCTGATTGCAGACCTCAATGCAGACGGCATTGCGGATCTTGCTACCGCGGACTTCAACGCCAACACGGTGTCAATCGCATTACGCAAGAGCGACGGCAGCTACGAAGGTGTACAGAGTATGGCCGTGGGACAACACCCGATCGCACTGGCGGCATTTGACGTCACACGAGATGGCTTGCTGGATTTAATTACCGCCAATCTCGTCTCGGGTGATTTGTCGGTGCTGCCCGGCGGGGCTGCCGGAGTTTTCTCGACCGCGCAGCGCTGGGCAAACGCGGTAGTCCCGGCGCCGCTGTTCGTGCCGAGGCCGATTCTGTTCAGGGAACTCGTCCAACTTCCTGCATCAACAGCTACGAGTGATCTCAACATGCCTGATCCGTTGGCCGCGGCAGCACGTCCCGCCTGCGGCCGGATTGCCTGCACCCGAAGATCGCGTGGGCCTCACATTCGGACTGGACACCGCCAACTACTCGGACTTGTTCGGCCCCAACGGCGCGCAGTCTCTGCCGCTGACAATCAGCAAACGCGCCGGTATGAATTGGATTCGTCTCGACGGGAACCGCTCGAACTTCATCGGCCCCGATGCGTTTCTGACCTATACAGGATATTCGGAGACAGTCGACCGCATGCTGGCAGCCGGATTCAACATTCATGTCGTCGTTACCGATTTTCGCTGGTGGCCGCCGGTCGGAATTCAGTACCCGGCCGATTTTCCGAGCGCCACTTATCTCAACGAGTATGCGCAGTTCGCAGCGGATCTCGCGCGCGCCGCACATCGGCCCGGCGGCCGCGTCATCTTCGAAGTATGGAACGAGCCGGACGCATTCAGCTTGTTCTGGAGCCCGGAGCGTACCGGCGTCGATGAGGCCGCGTTGTTTGCGCGCATGTTGACGCAGGTCACCGAAGCGATTCACACCGCTGCGCCGGGATCGACCGTGGTCTCGGGAGGTCTGACGAACGAGAGCGGCCCGTACACCGCGAAGTTTCTGCCGGCGTATAACGAGGCTCGGAAGAATCGGGCGCTTGCCTCGGTAGATCGCTTCGGGCTGCATCCGTACCCGGGTACGGTCGACAATCTCGCTCGCTTTCGTACGCAACTGAATGCAGCCGGCCTCGCTGCGTTTGCCATCGACATAACGGAAGTCGGCGGCTGGTGGGCAAGCCGCGAATGGGTCGCCCAACTCAATGCGACGATCCTGTTGCGCTCGATCGAAGCCGATCTGCCGCATATCAATTTTTGGGCGGCGCGCTCCCCTGTAGGCGAAGGGGCAAGGGCCGGATTCATCGACGCTTCCACACAAGCGTCGACCCCATGCCGCACCTCCGTTTATAACGAGATCAAGGGCATTACCGGCTACACATGCCAGCCGAGCTTGTTCGTCGCGCGTACCTTCGACATGATGGCTCGCGGGCGGACCTACAGCGGCGCCGTCTTCGATGCGAGGGCCGGTGCTTTACCGGGAAGCACGCCGACGGATTCGCTATCGGGCCTGCACGCACTTAAATTCGAGACTGACGACGATATTGTGATTGCGGCGTTTACGCAGGATCGCACGCGCGATAACGTCCCAGGATCCGGCAAAACCTATTCGCTCGCTTTCCCTCGAGAACCCGCGTTCGTCGCCAACTCCACTGGCGGCGATTTCGTGAAACCGGATGCGAACGGCCGCTACCCGCTCAAGCATGATCTCGGTCCGCTCTACTTCGTCTTCACCAAAAACGGACAGCCGCCGACGCATACCGTCAACGCGCGTGCGATTTGTCAAGACGGATCGACGCCGGTCCGAGGACAGCTGAAGATCTGGCACACCGTGTGGCCGACGCCTGTCTCGTCCGCCACGCTCGACTGGCAATCGGCAGATGCCCCTACACCGGGCGCGGTGACCAGTGTGGCGCGTCAGATGCCATCGTTCGTCGCCAATATGTACGTAGCAGCGGAAGCAGTCGACGTCGGCCAGTTTCTGCCCATGCAGTCGAGCACGAAAACGGCTGGCGGGCCGGGCGCGCCGAACGTAACCGACAATACATATTTCAACCCGCCGACACAGATGGCGAAGCTCGATACGCCTGCGACGGCAAGCGGCACCTACACGATCGAGTATCTCGCGCCGGCGCAGTGGTGCACACCATGAGCGTAGATCATCACCACGCAATCGAGACCGATTCGCTGCGCGACTTGCCGACCAGCACGCGCAGCTGACTGACAGGCAGCATCGCTCGCGTCATCCGTTTTGACGCGAGCGATACCGATCCGCAGTCCGTTACCGCATCAGGCAACCCAGCCGTAGAACCGATGGCTGGGCTCGCGTCCTTCGTCCAGATACGCCATCTTGATCTTGCTCAGATAGTCCGCCGGTATCTCATTGCGCTTCGCATTCACATCGACATTGAATACGCGAGCGGCATTGAGCCCGAAAATCTTTTCCTTCACTGCAGCCGTGAGCGGCGCGTAACCATGCTTCTCGATGAGCGCGTCGGGAATTTGGAATCGACGGAACGCTTCGATCTGCCACTGCGGCGTGCCATACCAGATCGAGTCGGTGCCCCATAGCACGTTGTCGGCGCCGAACGCCGCAATCAGTTGCCCAAGAAGATGGGCGCACGCAGTCGGGTTGGTTGTCACAAGTTGTCCGAACGTCGACCCCAGCTCCATGTAGATATTCTTGATGCCGGGGTTCTTCTTTTTCATCTCGCAGAATTCAGTCGTCCACGGGATTTCGCCGTTCGGCTTCGGCGCAGTGACGCCGAGCAGACCCGAGTGATATGCGAAGAAGTCGATGTCGGGAAAGTCTTTTGCCGCTTTGATCAGGTCGCGTGGATGGTTGTAGTCCTCGACCGCGCCGAGTGGCAATCCCTTATGCAAGCAGACGCGGCGAATGCCGAGCTGCCGGGCTTTTTCCAGCATCGGATAAGCGATCCGTTCATCGTCGACGAACCAGCCGTGCTCGAATCCCTTCGGACACGAGCCGGTGTAGCCTTTCCATGCATCGACCTTCAGCGTTTCTGCCTGCATTTCCATGAAGTCGAGATCGGTCTGGCCGAGCTGCGGCGTTACCAACCCGTGCGCGAGCATCCGGCGCGAGCCGGTGATGCGATTGATCTCATCGCGGATGTGCGTCATCTCTCTCGGTGGCACGACCGCTTGTTCGGGATACGGTCCCGGCGGCGTGGAAATCAAACCGATCGCAGTCTCGCTGTCGAGGAACACTTCCTTGATGAAGTTCTGCCATGAGAGATCGGCGAGCGTTCCAGTATCCGAAGCAAGCTTTGGATTCAGCCGCTGCGCGCGTTTGCGCAAACCCATCAATCCGCCTTTGCTGACGGCGCCTTTGCGCTGCGCCTCCGCGTCGTTCGGGTCGTACGCGTCGCCGACGTAATGCAACTGGACGTCGAAGATAAAAACCGGCGCGCCGGCGCGTTCCTTTGCGGCGGCGGGCTCGGCAGCCTCCGCGCTGGTGACATCGAAGAAGCGGCCGAACACCGCATTCATCGCGAGAAACGATGCTGCCATCCCGCCGCTCGTGCGCAGAAACTCGCGTCGGCTGAGACCGAGCCGAGGCGCCAACAGGCCTGCCGAGGTGAGAATCCGCGACTCGACTTCGCGCTGTTGCGGCGTCTGCGGCAGCGGCGGAAACTCTTCGTTGGAAATGAGCTGCGTCGGCAGCGGTATTTCGGTTCGCAATCCCTGGCGCATCCCGGGTCGAACGCGGAATGCGCGGCGGTTCGGTTTCATCATCGGCTCCTCATTGGTTTGTATCGATGAAGCAACGAGGCGCGAAACTGTCGCGCCGCTGACCTGCAGTGTATGGGAATGCGGAGATAGCGGCTGGAGTCAGCCGGAGCGACTATAACGATTCGACGAAACGCGCGAGCGCATCGCGGTCCGGCTTGGACATTGTGCGAAACGTTTCGCGCGCCGATTCTGCTTGACCGCCATGCCAGAGAATTGCTTCGCTTACGTCGCGCGCGCGTCCGTCATGTAAGAGATCGGTGTGGCCATTTACCGTTCGCAGCAGTCCGATTCCCCACAGCGGCGCCGTGCGCCACTCGCGCCCGGTCGCTTCATAGTCGCCGCGCCCATCGGCCAAATCATCGCCCATATCGTGCAACAGCAGATCGGTGTACGGATGAATCGCAAGATCTGCCGCCGCTGTCATCGCCGTTTGCGCGCTGGTCTTCATCTCGGGCACGTGACAGGCATTGCAGTGCGCTTCGCTGAACAGTGTTTCGCCGCGCTTGACCGCCGGATCGGCGAGGTTGCGTCGCGCCGGCACCGCGAGTGCGCGCAGGTAGAACTCGATGTTGGCGAGCCGGCTCGGCAGCGCCTCCGGCCTGTCCTTCGCGTTACAGTTGCCCGGACTCGAACACTTACTCGCAGACGGCGCGTCGCGACACGTCGCCTGCGAGTAAGTGCAGTTTTCCTGGATGAAGATCGTCGTGGTGGCACCGATCTACCAAACAGACTCAATTAAGCTGCCTCAAGCGATCGTTAACAAGCTGAGTGAAGAACTGCAAGACGATCGCGAAGAAGTTCGCTGTCAGGTCATTTTGCGTCACAGAAATGGGCAGAAGCTCGCCCAACTCTACGAG
>JBBRGM010000243.1:0-7163 GCA_038240725.1 Burkholderiales bacterium
CGCGGCTGGCTCATCTGGTTCAACACATCGACCAGCGGCTTCTTCTGATTTTCCAATTCCTGATAGCGCCCGTACAACGTGTTGAGCTCGTCGCCGTATTGCTTGATGCGCTGCTGGCGCTCCTGCTTCTGGCGAACCATAGCATCGTAGTCGGGCGGCGCGTTGTCTGTGCCGTACACCACTGAGTTCTCTATCACGGTCGGATACTCCGACTGCAGCTCGGTCCGGCGCAGACCCTGGAGCATCTGGAACTGCTGATACAGCGATTGCTGCTCGGTCTGTATATGTTGCAGCTCCGCCTGGATGTTGCGCGCTTTGGCGTCATCAGCGGGATCGGCAAAAACGGCGCTGCTCAACAGCAATGTGCAAAACCATAACCATTTCATCTGATTTCTCCAACAGACTCGGCCTCGCACAGCAGAGCCTGCAAAAATTTCGTGGCGCCGCACGCTTGCTAGTCGGCGACCATTGCCTATCCCGTATGACCCGGCACGGCGCGATTAGATTCACGCATCGCGAGGCGATCCGCTGTACGGCAATGATCGGGCTAGTCGGACTTCGCAAGTCAATAACCTCACCGCAAGTCAATAACCCCGGTGTGGATCTACCAGGCCAAGCGGCGATTCGCCGCGCTCGATGCGCCTGATGTTGTCGATGACTTGCGACACCGCCAACTCCGCCACCGTCTGCGCGGCAACGTGAGGCGTGACGATTACCTTTGGATGGTGCCAGAACAGATGATCCGCGGGAAGCGGCTCGGTGCGAAAAACGTCGAGCAGCGCGCCGCCAAGATGTCCGCTATCCAGCGCCGCAATCAGATCCGCCTCGTTGACATGTGGGCCGCGCGCAATGTTTATGATGCACGCGCCACGCGGTAACTGCGCGAACGCATTCCGATCGAGCAGACCGCGCGTCTCCGCAGTCAAGGGCAGAAAATTAACCAGTATCTCCGTATGACGCAGGAAAGCCGGCCATCCGGCCTCACCCTCGAACGTTTCGATTCCGGGCAGCGACCTCGCGCGGCGACTCCAGCCGATAACGCGAAAGCCCTGGCTCGCAAGCTTCGCTGCGCAATCTCCCCCGAGCACGCCGAGCCCCGCCACGCCGACGGTCCGATCCTTTGCCAGCACCGGAGGCAGCTGGTTCCATTTACCGTCGGCCTGCTGTTGCGCATAGCGGTCCATGCGCAGATGAAAATGCAGCACGCCGTAGAGCGCGTATTCGGACATCTGTTGCGCGAGGCCGGCATCGACGAGACGTACGAGCGGCACACTACGAGACCAGCTCGCGTCTTCGATGATCGGATCGACCCCGGCGCCGAGCGCAAGGATGGCCCGCAAGCTCGGCAATGTCGCGAGCAGCCCCGCTTTCGGTTTCCAAACGAGTGCGTACCGAACTGCGCGCACATCGCCGATATCCGGCCAGACGCGAAATCCGATGTCAGGCAACTGTTCCGCGAAAGCCTGCCGCCACGGCTCGGGATCGTCGGTTTCGCTGTAGAACAAAATAGTCATGGCAACTCGTGCGCAAATGTCTGTTCAAGTTAAGGCAGGGGCCAACAAAATTTCACCCATCACGGCTTGCCCGGCCAGCGACCGACCACTTCGTAGCGGGATCCGTGTTGACCGCGGTGAGAGCGGACCAGGACAAAATCCTCTACCGGCCAGGCAATGGCTTCGACGGTCGGATCGAAACGCGCGCATTTCGCTTTCCGCACCACGGTAATGTGCGGCGTGTAGTCGCGCTGGTCAGGTTCGACGCCGGCCGCACGCACCATGGTTTGCAGTTGCGAGACCAGCGTGCGTAATGACATTGGCACACTCGACGGTGCGAGCCACGCAATCTGATTGTGCGGCCAACAGCCTGTGCGCTCGATCGATAGCGCGAAAGGCTCGAACTCTACAGCGGCGGCGGCCTTGGAAAGCGATTCCAGCGCTTCTTGCTTGATGTTGCCGACGAACACCAACGTAAGATGAATCGACGCTTCTTCGGTGATCCGCCCGCCGACGCGACTATGCAGCGACTGCGCGTGCTGTGCCAACCGCGCTTGGATCGCGCGTTCGGGCCACAGCGCGAAGAACACGCGGCTTGCATCTGCGTTCGGCGACGTGCTCACATCGAGACTTCAGGGCTGCCAATCAAATGGATTCGAGCAGCGCCACGGCTTGCGCCGCGATTCCTTCTCCGCGGCCGGTAAATCCCAACCGTTCGGTAGTCTTCGCCTTCACGTTTACCTGGGATTCCAACATGCCAAGGGTGTCCGCGATATTAGCAACCATCGCTGGAATGTGGGGCGACATGCGCGGCGCCTGCGCAATGATCGTCGCATCGACGTTCGTAACGCGCCAGCCCGCCTGCTCGATCAGCCGCGCGACTTCTGCCAAAAGAGCACGGCTGTCGGCGCCGCGCCAACGCTCATCGCTGTCCGGGAAATGCCAGCCGATATCGCCGAGGCCCGCGGCCCCCAGCAACGCATCGCTGATCGCGTGCAGAAGCACGTCGGCATCGGAATGCCCAAGCAACCCATGCGCGAACGGAATCGTAACGCCGCCGATGATGAGCGGACGGCCGGGAACGAGCGCGTGAACATCGAAACCTTGGCCTATGCGTAAGCTCATTTCAGCCACGAACGTGCACAGCGCAGATATCGTCTCATCAAGAGCGTTGCCTCGTAGTTCGGATCAACTGAAATCGAAGGTCGAAAATACCGCGAAACGGATCAGCGTGCCAGTTCTATCGCCACCGACAGCGCGGCGTTCAAAACGCGACATAGGGAAACTTATTCCTGATTTCCGGTCATACGCTACGAATATCAAACGTGGGCGAGGCGGCGCGGTGATAGCCGCAACGGCACGCGGTAGCGGCGCGCGTAAATCTCACCTCGACGCCGCGAAGCGCTTATGCATATTTGCGCGGCTGCGTTTTTGAGGACAGCTCAGTATGACATCCGAAGGCAAAACGCCCAGCCGCGCGAGTCTGCGAGCGCTCGATTGGTTGAACTTCACGCTCGCCGATGTGCGGACCGGCGTCGGACCGTTCCTGGCAATCTATCTCGTGTCCGTCTTGCACTGGGATCCTGCTCGGATCGGCTTCGCGATGTCGGCCATGACTGTCGGCAGTCTCATCGCGCAAACACCGGCGGGCGCGCTGATCGACCGCATTTTCCACAAGCGCTACATCGTGGTGGCGGCCGCGATTGCCGTCAGCCTGAGCTGCCTGGTGCTCGCTGCAACCACCGACTTCTACGTCATCGTCGGTGCACAGGCGATCGCCGGCGTTGCCGCCGACATTTTTTTGCCTGCCGTTGCGGCGCTGAGTCTCGGGCTGGTCGGCCGGCGCCAATTCGCGCAACGCACCGGGCGCAACGAAGCGTTCAATCACGCCGGCAATGTCTTCGCAGCGATCCTGGCCGGCGTAATCGGTTCTTACGTCCTGCAAAAAGGCGTCTTCTATCTGACGATATTTCTGGCGATCGGCAGCATCGTTGCGGTGTTGCTGATCCGCGAGAATTAAATCGATCACGCCCTGGCACGCGGGGGAGACGGTGAGAAACAAGACAATGGCCAGCCGACGCGGCTGATCGAGCTGCTGCGCGATCGACGCCTGCTGGCGTTCGCGATAGCGGTGGCGTTGTTTCACTTCGCCAACGCAGCGATGCTGCCGGCGATCGGACAAGAGCTCGGCCAGAACAAGCCGGCCGCGCCGATGTACATGGCCGCCTGCATCGTCGTCGCACAACTCGTCATGATCCCGACCGCTCTTATGGCGGGAAAGCTCGCGGCGAGCTGGGGGCGAAAGCCGGTCTTCCTGATCGGTTTCGCGGTATTGCCGATCCGCGGCGTGCTCTACACGTTGACCGACAACCAATACCTGCTTGTTGCGATCCAAGCGCTCGATGGAATCGGCGCGGGGATCTTCGGCGTCGTCTCTGTGCTCGTAATTGCCGATCTGACGCGGGGAACCGGCCGCTTCAATGTGACGCAGGGCGCAGTGGCAACCGCTCTGGGAATCGGAGCGTCACTGAGCAATGTCGTCGTGGGATTCATCATTGCAGCTACGGGCTACAACACCGCGTTCTTGACGCTGGCAGGTATCGCGCTGGTTGCACTGCTGGTGTTTTATTTTCTGGTGCCCGAGACTTTGTCCGCTAACGGCGCTGCTGGGCGAGCTGAAGGCACACAGGATGGCGCAGCGCCGGCGAGCTAGACGCCCGCGGGCCTGGAAACGTACCCGGCAGCGCTCATGCACTGTAGCGGGCGCACCGAGAATCACTCCTCGGCGATCTTCAAAATCATCTCGGCCAACGCCAGATCGGCCGTATGCGTGACTTTCAAATTCGCAGCGCTGCCCATAACCAGTCGTGGGTGATAGCCGAGCTGCTCGAGCGCACTCGACTCGTCGGTCGTCATAGACAGATCTGCGCCGCTCATTGCTTTGAGCAATAGACCGAAGCGAAACATCTGCGGCGTCTGCGCCTGCCAAAGGCCGCCGCGCTGCTCGCTCTGCAACACATGCCGGTGGCCGTCTTCACGCTTCAACGTATCGGCGACCGGGATCGCGAGCAAGCCGCCCACCGTCTCGTCTGCAAGCTCTGCAAATAGCCGCACGATCATCGCATGCTGCAAACAAGGCCGTGCCGCATCGTGTACGAGCACCCAGTCGTCATTGGCGAGCTCGCCTTCCAGAGTTTGCAGGCTGGACAGAACGCTGTGCGCCCGCGTAGCACCGCCGCAGTACAGCGGCGTCAGTTTCTCGCCGAATTCCTGCCAGTCGTAAGTCGCGAACGTGCGATCGGCTTCATGCAACACGACGTACGTGCGATCGATGTTCGGAGCACTGCAGAGTACTGCAACGGAATACCACAGCAGGGGATGCGCGCCGATCGGCAGGTATTGCTTGGGGACAGATTCGCCCATACGCGTGCCGGCGCCGGCTGCGGCGATGATGGCGAAGGCGCGGGTCATCTAGATCTGCGGTTGGATTGTCGGTTGAAAGGTAGAGCGTCACCGAGTATAGGGTTAGCGGCCAGCGTCTGCATACCATGCTAACGATACAAATGCGAGATTTTGGTCTCGTCGCTAAAGCGAGCCGTTCGCAACGAACATCGCTTGACGTCCCTTCTCGTAGACTTACCGGTTGGCACTGACGTCCGCCTGATTCGATGCTACGCCAATGGAATTCGAGGCTCGCGCTTTGGCGGCGCGTCAGCGCACTTCGCAATCGACCGCGCCCGCCTTGCTGTTCGATGTGAGCTTGCCTCGATTCCACGTACACCAACCTACGCAGCTAGGAAGTTGGATTCAGCATTTACCGGTGTCATGTAATCGATCGAAGAATGCATCGGCAGCGATTGTAGAACCTTCGATCCAGTCGACGATATCGAGCTTGGCAAGCGCGCGCGTGTCGTAGCGCAGCCGATGCGTTCGCTCAACCCTCAGGGGCCTTGGCATCTTGCGTGAACGCCTTCGGCGTGCCCTGATAGACCGTGCGCGAGAATTGGTCGAGCACCAGAATGAGCGCAAGTCGCGAGCGCGGTGTACTCGACCATTGGGCGAGCTCGCCGCGTACGGCGCTTTCGAGCAGCGCAGGAAACTGCGCGGGGACCTCGGCATCCGCCACGCCACGAAACCACCCTTCCCCCTGTTGCGCCACTGCGGCTCTGTCCGCGGTCGACCAACGCGGAAACCAGAACCCGAGAACATCTTCGACCAGATCGGCTGTCGCCATTGATCTTTTCCGTATCGACGCCGGCTCGGCAGCGGTTGCTGCACCCTTGGGTCTTGCCCAAGCTTCGACTAGCGCTTACGCAAGGATGTCCAGCACCGCGTCCCGATTGCGATGTCGCGCCGACCCTGTCGTCGATTCGCATCGGTTGCCATGTAAGTTTTACCCCGCGTTCAGCAACAACTGCACCGCGCATTCCGTCCGCATATTTTGAAGCCTCTGACATCTCGATTGTTTCGCCTCAGCGCGAGCTGGCACGTCGGGTGCACTACTATAAGCAAACCGCGGACGGCTTTACGCC
This sequence comes from Burkholderiales bacterium, assembly GCA_038240725.1. Lineage (GTDB taxonomy): Bacteria > Pseudomonadota > Gammaproteobacteria > Burkholderiales > SHXO01 > SHXO01. The sequence goes on from JBBRGM010000243.1 coordinate 6,026, forward strand.
CGATCCGCTCGCATGCCGGTTGGCGCGTTACCGAGGAGACATTGAAATGCAGGTCCGGTGGGTGTGGTTGCTGTCCGCGTTGCTGCTCGCAGGTTGTGTAACGCCCGCGCACCTGCAACGTGTGAGCGAAGTTCAGCCGGCGCGCGAAACCGTGCTGGCGAGCGGAGATGGTCTTCTGTCACCGGAGCGCAGCAAGGCGATCCTCGACGACATCGCCAAGGAGTCCGGCGCCCGCGACATGTTGCTGCGGCACGTCGCCGTGGAGGAAGCGATCAACGACGCGCCGTTGGTGATCGGCAACTCGGTTGCCCTGTTGCGCGACGGCCCCGGGACTTATGCCGCCATGTACCGCGCGATTCGGCAGGCCAAGGATCACGTGAACCTCGAAGTCTACGTACTGGAAGCCGACGAGATCGGCCGCCAGCTCGCGGATCTGCTGCTGCAGCGCCAGCAGGAGGGGATCCAGATTAACGTAATCTACGACAGCATCGGCTCGATCAACACATCGCCGGATTTCTTTGCGCGCTTGCGCGCGGCCGGCGCGCGCGTGCTCGAGTTCAATCCGATCAATCCGGCCAAGGGTCGCAGCAGCTACGTGATCGATCACCGCGATCACCGCAAGATTCTAATCGTCGATGGTGCGACGGCTTTTACCGGCGGCATCAACTTCAGCAGCGTGTATTCGGGCGGATCGTTCGGGCGGCCGCGCCGCGTCACCGGCAAAGACGCCGTCCCGTGGCGCGACACGCAGGTCGAAATCCGCGGTCCCGTCGTCGCCGATTTTCAGCGGCTATTCTTCGACACCTGGAAAAAACAAAACGCCGAACCGGTGCCGCCGCGCAACTATTTTCCGCACCTGGACGCGGTGGGAAAGCACATCGTACGTGCCGTCGGCAGCACGCCGGACGATAAAGTCAGCACGATCCAGACGACGTTGCTGTCCGCGATCATCTACGCGGAGCACACTATTTATATCACCAACGCGTACTTCGTCCCGGATCCTGCGATCACGAGAGCGCTCAAGCGAGCGGCCAAGCGCGGCGTCGACGTCAAGCTGATTCTGCCGGGCGTATCGGATTTCTGGGCGGTCATGGCTGCGGCGCGTTCGCATTACGGCGAGCTGATCGAAGCTGGAGTC
>JBBRGM010000244.1:0-7092 GCA_038240725.1 Burkholderiales bacterium
TAGTTATTGCAGAATTGGTGCAGTCTCATTCCGCGGGAAGGACTGGCGGATCGGATGTACTCATCAACTCAGTCGGAGCGCTCATGGAAGACAATGATCTAAGCAAGCTCAACCGAACCCAAGGGCCGAAACACGCCAGCGGTGAGCACTTGGTGGTTTATATGAAAGTTCTACTGCAGCACGTGGACGACCTCGTTACCGCGACGGCTGAACATACGGATGAGGACATCGCAATAGCCCGCGAGCGTGTGCGGGCGTCGTTGCGCGCAGCCAAGGAGCAGATTTCGGAAGGCAGTTCGAAGGGCGGTGAGCGCGCAAAAGTGGCAGCGCGCGCCTCCGCCGAATATGCGCGTATGCATCCGTGGCAGCTTGCAGGGGTCGCTGTAGGGATGGGGTTTACGCTGGGTTACTTGACCCGTGCGCTGAAAGCCGCCCAAGCCGGGTCACGACGCTGGAGATGACGTCGTGTTCTGCAAAGCGATACTCATGGGCTGGTGGGTTCGAACTGAAACAGCAACCCATCGGAGGGAAGGTAGGACGCAGCGGGTATCCGGCCGCGCGAAAAGTAGTTGGCGCCATGTATTCGGAGAAACGTGTTTCCGGACGACGTAAAATCGAGGCTTACGCGAAGTGGCTTCGAGCGCAACCCATAGCTCGGTTCCTGACTTGATCGATGAGCCGTTCGATGTAGGTCTCTGCGTGAACCTTCCCCCGCTGCCTGTTCGCATTCGACCCCACTAGCCTCTCAGGTCTCGGGCAGCGATTCGACCGGCAGCGGCGCCGCCTGCGGAGTCACAACGGTCGCCGACTTGCGGTGCCAGCCGAACAGCAATGGTTTTCTCGTATAGCGGGGCAATTGCGCGGCGTCTGCTTGAGTCATGCGAAAGATCACAATTTTGGCGGCTGCGAGTACCGGCACGGAGAGAAATATACCGGCCACGCCAGCCAATTCTTCCCCCGCAAGCAAACCGAATAGTACGACCAGCGGCGAGATCTCAACCCCATCGCTCATCAAATAGGGATTCAACACGTAATCCTGGAACACGCGGTACAGGATAATAAATCCAACCAGCCAGAGGAGATGATCGTAACCGCTTAAACCAGCCACGACGATGCAGATGATTGCTGCGGCAAGCGGGCCGATGACCGGGATAAATTCAAGCGCGCCTGCGATACTCGCCAGCAGAAGTCCATACGGGACGCCAACTAAACTGAAGAAGATGGAATAAACGACTACCGTTGCAAGCGCCAAAATGAGTAGTGCGCGGATGTAGCGGCCCAACAATGCATCGAGATCATCGACAATTGCGGCCGATAGAGTGGTGTATCGCTCCGAAGGTATCCAGCGCAGAAACTGGTCGCGCAACGCGCCGCCGTCTTTAATGAGGAGAAACGCGAGAATAGGAATCAACACAACGTATAACGCGTTGCTCGCCACCAAAACGACACCTTGACCGAATTGTCGCGCCATCGGCAGTGCGTAGGTCGTACCGGTTTCGACTTGCGAGCGTACGAGATCGAGGACGCGCGCGCGATAAGGTTCAAGCCAGTGTGGCAGCGGCAGCCGATCAGTGATGTGCGTATCGCGCGCCAGTGCCGGGAGTTGATCCGTGAGGTGGGCGGCCTGCTCAACGATCGACGGACCGACCAGAAAACCAAGTCCAATGATGCAGCCCACGATCAACATGAAAACGACGATCGTCGATACGGTGTGCGAGACACGGCGGGGCGTGAATCGATGCAAGTAGCGGACAAGTGGGTAGACCATGTATGAAAAAAACACCGCCAGCACGAAGATAAAAAGCGTCTTGCGTACTGCATAGACAGCGTAAAACGCCAGTGCGACCAGGCTTACGGTCCACGCAAACTGGGCAGCGCGGCGATCAAATCCCAACATGGACTAAACCTCGGAGAATGCTTGGTGGAAACAGCCGGCGCGCTAAGTTGTCGAACGCCAAGACGCAGTGAAGCACGACTTCGCGAAGCAAACGTCTTCAAGCGTCCAGCGCGAAGCTAACGATAGTACTCTACGAAGCTTCGCTGCGAATCGATCCAGTCGTTTGAGGGGAGGGAGGCAGCAGAATTCAATGAGCGGTGAAAATAACTCGAGTCAGGTCGGTAAACGTGCGCGGTCGTGACATTGAAGAATCGCAGTGCGCGTCCGCGCTAATCATGAGACGCAAGCTGCGAAGAGCGCACCTCGACCAGCTAAGCACGCATATCTACCCAACTGAAATTCACCGCGTATCGTCAACTTCGATCCGGTACCCGAGCACAAACTTATCGAGCTCGGCGCTAACCGCCCGCTGCAAATCTTCGGATGCGCTTCGTAGCATCACGGTCGCCTCGAGTCCGCGCTTTCCTCCCGGTTCGATCGTCACGCTGAGCAGCGTACCGCCTGCGACACTCTTGAGTAACGACTCGAGTACTCTCGCCGCAGCATCCGCGCGCAGCGCGGGCCGATAGATCTTGCCCACCACGGTCATCGGCATCGCATCCACGACGTAGACGTTCTTGGGCCATGCCGGACGTTCGGTGATGTGATCTTTCGCGGCGGCCGTGATCTCATCGACGGTCGCAGTGCAGTTGGATGCAAGCGCGAAGTAGCAGGCGACTACTTCACCAGCGTAGGCATCCGGTTGACTCACTGCGACGGCCGCCGACACCGCGGGGTGGCGTTCAAACGCAGCCTCGACCATCGTCGGGTCGATATTGTGGCCGCCGCGAATGATCAGATCCTTCACACGTCCCGCGATGAACAGCTTGCCTTGTCGATCGAAGTAGGCGAGGTCGCCGCTGTCGAGTCCGCCGTTGTAGAAGACATTTGCGTTTTGCGCGACGTCAAGATATCCGGGTGAGACACTGGGCCCGGAAACGAAGAGTGTGCCGACCTCGTCAGCCGCGCAGTCCTCGCGAGCCGGCCGTCGCGTCCGCGGCGGCGCACCCGCAGTTGCGTATACGGCAAGCGCAGGCCTACCGATCCGATCGTCGCAGTGCCGCTGGTCGGATCGATCGCTGTCGCGCCGCCGCTCTCAGTCATACCGAGGACCTCGTGCAGAGGCTTTCCGGTCACACGGGTAAATTGTTCGGCTACACCGCGCGGAGTCGATGCGGCACCGACAATGCCGGCGCGTACGGATTGCAGGGAACCTGCGAGTGGGACGCCGAGGACTGCAGCGAGCGCAGTCGGCACGCCGCCGATCAGCGTTGCGCGCTGTCGCTCGACGATGTGCCAGTAGCGACTCACCATCACCGGATTGCGGAATCCAGAGGGTGACAGCATGATCACTTCCGCACCCCTCAAAAAGAAAGCGAGACTGCACGCAACCGTGCCGCCCACATGGAAGAGCGGGAAACCATTGGTAAGCTTGTCGTTCTCATCGAGCCCAAGCAGCATCGCGCATCCGAGCGCCGCGGTCAGTTGATTGCGATTGGTATGGGCCACCAGCTTCGGAGTACCCGTGGTCCCGCCGGTGTGGAAGTGCGCTACGACGGCATCCAAGTCGTCGCGCAGCGTGAACGTGAGGCGGTCACCGGGTTGGCTCGCGAGCGCAATGTCGAGATCGACGGCCGTCGAGTCCGCGGGTGCGCGCAGGCACAACAGCTTGAGTTGTGTCATCTGCTGCTGGACCGCGCGAGCCTTATCCCAAAGCGGGGGGGCGATCGCAGGCCCCACGGTTATGAGGATTTGCGCGCCGGAGGCGCGTACCAGTTCGACAATCTGCTCCGTCGTCAGCAGCGGGTTGATCGGCACGGCTTGTCCAGCGGCTTGCGCGCCCCAAAGAACGCAGTGCGTCTCGAATAGCGCGGGCAACAGATATGCAACCGCCGCGCCGGCGCCGACCAACTCGGCGAATAGGTTCGCGGTGCGTGTGATGCCTTCGAGAAACGCGCGGTAGTCGAGGCGTGCCGGCGACTCGTCATCGGCACCGGTCATCACAAGGGTGAGTGCAGTGCGCTCGGGATGTTTCAACGCGGTCGCGCGGATCGCCCCGTAGACGGTGCGTGCAGGTAGCCGTTCTTCGAGCGAGCGCTCGCGCTCGTAGGCTTCGATTTCGCGCAGACTGGCCAAACGTTCTGGGCGGCGGTTTGCTTCCATGGCGACCTCCACTCCTTGCGGTCGGGGTGCTCTAAAGCTTACCCGCGTCCTCGAATGAATCGTCGACGAAACGGGCGGCGTTAGAAGTGCCTTCGCTGCGTTAGCAAGAATGTATTGTCGTACAAAGCTGGTCGCGGAAACATCACAGCCAGGCTCGGGCAGTTGTGTAAACGCGATCGTTCGCCAGACGCTCCGCCATGCGAACGCCATCGCTCACCTCAATTCGTCCTCGACCGTTTGCACCAAGATCGTGGCAGAGAGCGCACATGTGCAAGGTCGGAGGCGTCGGGATCATTGGGAGCATCTACGCTGGCACTACAGTGATCCGAAGACTGGCGGCACGGCGGTTGCAATGCGTTGCCACGCGGAGCAACACCCTGGCGTATGCGTATTTTTCGTCGATCCCTGCTGCGCTTGGCAACGCCGGTCAAACGAAACACTAAACCTGCTGCATCGATACTTTCCCAGAGGCACTGACTTTTCCAACGTCAGCATGAACACCTTGCCGCCGTAGTGAACACGCTCAGTAATCGCTCGCGCACATGCCTTAACTACCGTACACCCGTTGCAGTCGTCCAACGCGCGTTATGCGTTGCACGTAGATGTCGAATCCACCAAGGCGACATCAGGCGGTTTCGGTTTGAGCATCTGCAGTATGGTATCCGTTGCCGTTGCCCACATTCCTTCTGCGTACCGACCGCGCAACTGCCGGCGTTAGAAGTCAGTGTATGTTCTCGAATATCCGGAGAACGTACACGATCGCGGCCGCGATCAGCGTGAATCCGATTACTCTGAACGCGATATCGAAGATTACGCCGAGGAGCTTGAGCGCAATTACGATCCCACCCCCTGCCGCAGCACCGATGGAGGCCCACTTCAACACCAGCAACAAGTGCTGCGGACCAATAATGAGGCACGCTGCCATCGCCGCTGAAATTCCGCCGAATGTCGCGAGCGATTTAATCGATTCCGTGACTGAATTTGCAGCAATACGGCGTCGCGGCAGGGAAGGGTCGTACCCAACTCTGTCCAGGGATTGAGCGTGCCGGTCCGAACCGGCTAGCCTACGCGTCGACGACGTAAGGTCCGCTACAACGCCTGGGTTCTCGTCGCTAAATCTTTCGTCGTTCGGCGGGTGCGACATACGCCCCTTGTGCTGAGAGTGCGGCAACCGAATTGAATCCTTCGCTTGGGTAATAGCGAGCATCAAAGCGGGATATGCCGCCGCTCATAATCCCACCGGTGAACGCTTTGATAGCGATCCATGGCAGACCGCCGCGCACAGTGGCGGTTGCCGTGAACCGCACGGCGGTGGCTCATCGTTGAACATTGCTTCCAATGGAACGCTCCCAATAGTCTCAGCATTCGCCGATCGCGATATCGGCGGAGGATTTGCGTCGGGCGCAGTACCTCGCGATTTTCGCGGTCGCGCCGAAAGTTCCGACTACGTACTGGCTGAACGGTTTCCTGCAGATCCTGCGTTTTTGACGGTCACCGCGTGTTGCTTACCGGGGACGACATCTGTCTTTGCGGACGAGCTCATGCAGATCAGCTCGTGCGATCAGCAGCGACGATGGTCTCTGCATGCTGGATTACCACACGAACGGCGCTTGTCCCCTCGTGACGCACAGGGGGGCATTGACCCGGATCGCGCCGAAGTGGCGCGAACCGCTGTCTTCGGTGATGGCCGTTCCATCCGCGCGCTCGCGATAGGTGCAGACGACGCGCTCTACGTTTCAAACTTCGACCCGCCGCCCGGCATGGGAAAGTACTGCACGTCGGCGTGATCGCTAAACCTGGGACCTGCGCCTTACATTCTTCCGGTCGGTTACCCATCGTCGTGCTGCCGGGTTGGCGCAAGCCTTCAGCTCCTTTCTTCTTCGGCGAGTTCAAGCGAAGGCTTGAGCTTATCTTTCAGAAGCGCTTTACCGTCCCGACGATGCGCTCCATGAAGCGCGGACCCCGTTGCTTCTCCTATGCGACGCCGCGCCGTCCCGTGCGTCGACAACCCCGGCCTTACGGCGTAGCTGATCTAAACCCACGTTTTCCGTTGCCCATACTTTGATATCGTCACGGCCTAGTGTGTGTTCAGCGCGAAAGACGTTGGTACGACGGCGACGCGACTGACGCACGGTACCCACCCATCCGTGTATTCTCGCCCGTCGCATTTCCGCACTGTGAGCGCGAGGAACAATGCCAATGGATCTTAGAGATAAAGTCGCCTTCGTCACCGGTGGTTCTGGCGGTATCGGCGGCGCGATTGCGCGCGCGTTGGCTGCGGCGGGTGCCGATGTCGCGATCAGCTATGGTGAGCGCGCGGACAGCGCACAAGCTACCGTCGATGCTATGCAAACGATGGGGCGGCGCGGCCTCTCCGTGCAGCTCGATCAACGCGACGCTGCATCTATCGACACAGCCGTGGCGAGCGTGGCAGGGCACTTCGGCCGGCTCGACATCCTGGTCAACAATGCGGCGTGGAATATCGGGATCCGTTTCCCCGATCTCGATGCGCTGTCGGCAGAAATCTGGGATCGGGTGCAAGAGACCAACCTGCGCGGACCCTATCTGCTGGCGCGTGCGTGCGCTCCGCACCTGCGTGCTCACAAAGCGGGACGCATCGTCAACATCGCGTCGGTCGCCGGCCGTTTTCCAACCGGAAGCAGCATTGCTTATGCCGTCAGCAAAGCCGGCCTGATCCATCTCACCCATTGCTTGGCGGTCGCGATGGGTCCCGACATTGCGGTCAACTGCATCGCACCGGGATTAGTGGAAGGCACGCAGATGGCGCAACGTCTGCCAGAAGAGATGGCGCAAAGAGAGCGACGCCAAGCAGTACTCGGCCGCACCGCAAGCGCGCAGGACATCGCTGCGCAAACGGTATTGTTCTGTCAGGCCGATTCCATCAGCGGCCAGGTGATAGCGATCGATGGCGGCATGCCGGGCAGCATGCATTGAGCGGTAAAGACTGCGTCTAGCGCGTTCGCGGTGGATTC
>JBBRGM010000245.1:0-7077 GCA_038240725.1 Burkholderiales bacterium
ACCCCGACACCCGCCTGGTCGGTTTTTCGAACCACCGGTGGATTGCGAGCAGGGCGAATAGCAGGACCGACATTCGAATCGGAGAGACCGTTCACCGAATTTCTGACTCAGGACACTAGGGCTATAGCGTTTGGCATATACGTTCGGCGGGTGGCCGCGCCTATTCTGAAGCGATAACCTGGGGAGGATCGCCAATGCGGATCGTGAGTTTCAACGTCGAGAACATGTTCTCGCGCGCCAAAGCAATGAACCTGGACGGCTGGAAGGAGGGCCGCCCGGCGCTCGAAGCGCATCAGGCGCTCAACAGCCTGTTCAACAAGCCGGTGTATACCAGCACCGATAAAAACAAGATGCTGAAGCTGCTCGAAGAGCAGGGGATGCTCAAGAGCAACGAAGGGCGCCTGCTCATCTTGCGCGAGATTCGCGGCAAATGCATCAAGCGGTCGAAGGGCAAGGTCGCGATCGTTGCCTCCGGGCGGAGCGACTGGATCGGGTGGGCCGAGTTGAAGACCGAAGCGGTGAAGGAAGCGGCGACGCAGAATACGGCGCGCGTGATCGCCGCGCTGAATGCCGATGTCGTCGGCGTGGTCGAAGCCGAAGACCGAACCACCTTGCGGTTATTCAACGAAACGGTGATTCCCTCGGTCGGCGGTATTCCGTTCCAGGAAGCCATGGTCATCGATGGCAACGACGAGCGCGGTATCGACGTCGGCATCTTGACCCGCACCACGCATCCGATCGTCTCGATTCGCACGCACGTGTTCGATCAAGACCACACCGGCACAATCTTCAGCCGCGATTGCGCCGAGTACGAGCTCGCATTGCCCGCGGGCGGCACGCTGTGGGTGCTGGTCAATCACTTGAAGAGCAAGGGCTACGGGTCGCAGGCGGCGAACAACGCCAAGCGCGAACGCCAGGCCAGGCGCGTGCGCGAGATCGTCGATACGCATCTGCAAGACGGCGACGAGCTGGTCGTGGTGCTGGGCGATTTCAACGAGAGCCCCGACAATGCGCCGTTGACGCCGTTGCTGCGACAGTCATCGGTGCTGAAAGACATTAGCAAGCACCCGAGCTTCGCCAACGGCGGCCGCGCCGGCACGTACGGCAACTGCACACCGTCGAATAAATTCGACTACATCTTGTTGTCGCCGAAGTTATTCGACCTGGTGGTCGCCGGCGGATACGAGCGGCGCGGCATGTGGGGCGGGGCAACCGGTACGTTGTGGCCGCATTTCCCCGAGGTGAAAATGTTGCAAGACGCGGCATCGGACCATGCCGCGGTGTGGGCGGAATTCAACCTATAGCAGCGCCAGCCATGACACGCGCGGCGCTGCGGGCAACGCTCAGTGTGCGTCTGCTGCTTTGTCCGGTTCGATTTCCGGTTCTGCCCAGCCGCCGCCGAGTGCTTTGTAGAGATCGGCACTTGCCGACAGCTCCACGCGCTGCGCGGTTACCTGGTTCAGTTGCGCATCGAGCAGGCCGCGATCGGCGTCGAGCAGATCGAGCTGGCTCGAGATGCCGCGGTCGTAGCGCAGTTGCGCCAGCTTGCGCGCGTTAGTTAGTGCAGCGACACGGCGTTGCTGCGCTTCCAGCGATTCGCGCGCTTTACGTTGCGCAACCAGCGCATCGAGCGTGTCGCGGAATGCGTTTTGGATTGCGGATTGGTATTGCGCCAGCGACTGCTTCTGGCGCGCGGTCGCCACGCCGACTTGCGCCTTGGTACGACCCGCATCGAACACGGTTTGCGCGGCTGCGGCACCGAGCGTCCAATAGATCGCGGTCGACTTGAACAGGTCCGACAGCATCGAACTTTCTACGCCGAGCACGCCGGTGAGCGATATCGAGGGGTAATACGCGGCACGCGCAACGCCGATGCGCGCGTTGGCTGCGATCAGCCGCTCTTCGGCTTCGCGCAGATCGGGACGGCGCTGCAGAAGCTCGGCTGGCAAGCCGGCCGGCACCGCAGGCGGCACCGTCAAGGCGGCAAGCTCTTTGCCGCGTTCGGGTGTGGCGCCGACGAGCTCGCGCGGGCTGCGGCCCAGCAAGACACCGAGCGCGTTTTCCTGCTGCGCGAGCTGCGCCTCCAGCGAAGGCAGCAGCGCTTGCGCCGATGCGGTCTCGCCTTCGAGCTGGTCGATTTCGAATTGCGACGACACGCCGGCATTGAGCCGCAAACGCTGCAGCTCGAGCGTCGACAGCCGCGATTTAATGGTCTGCCTGGTCACTTCGATCTGCGCATCGAGCGCGCGCAAATTGAAGTAGCTTTGCGCCACTGCCGCGATAAGCGATAAGCGAACCGCGTCGCGGTTCCAATATGCCGCAAGCAGGTCGGAACGTGCGGCTTCGGTTGCGCGACGATACTTGCCCCAGAAATCGATCTCCCAGGCGGCATTGAGCGAGATCGTATAGTCGTTGTAGTTGGTCGGAATGCCGGGGAACGCGAGCGCGCTCTGCTCGGAGACGCGGTTGCGGGTCGCACCGACTTTCGCGTTGACTTCGGGCAACTGACTCGCACGCGCGATGGTGACTTGCGCGCGTGCTTCGTCGACACGCGCCATCGCCAGCGCGAGATCGGCGTTGTGCGCTATCGCTTCGTCGACCATCTTGTTGAGGACGTCGTCGTTGTAGGCATGCCACCACTGCAGCGGAACCGCAGTCGTCGCGGGGCCAGGCCAGGCTTCCGGCACATCGGTTTTCGGGCGCTGGTAATTCGGCCCGACCGAGGCGCAGCCGGCAACGACGAGCACGACCAGCGCAATAACAAGTCGCCTAAACATGGTCCTCTCCTCGCGTTCCGGCCTGGCTGTTTGCTTGCGCTTGGCGCGCTGCAATCTCGCGATCCCCTTCGGCTCTGTGCTGCGCGACTTCCTCACGAATCTGCGCGGTGGATCGCTTCTCGGTCAGATGGCGATCGGTGATGAGCTTGAAGAACATCGGCACGAAAAAGATCGCGAGAAACGTCGCCGCGAGCATGCCGCCCATGACGCCGGTACCCACCGACACTCGCGCGCCGGCGCCCGCACCATGCGAGAACGCCAGAGGCGATACGCCGAGGATGAACGCGAGCGAGGTCATCAGAATCGGGCGGAATCGCAACCGCGCGGCTTCCAGCGCTGCGGCAGAAGGTGAATAGCCTTCGTGATACTTGAGCGACGCATACTCGACGATCAAGATCGCATTTTTCGCAGCCAGACCGAGCAAGGTGACCAAGCCGATCTGGAAGTAGACATCGTTGGTCAAGCCGCGCAGCCAGATTGCCGCCAGCGCGCCGAACGTGCCGAACGGCAGCGCCATCAATACAGAGAGCGGCAGCGACCACTTCTCGTACTGCGCGGCGAGAATCAAGAACACCATTACCACCGCAAGGCCCAGCGCGATTGCCGATGTGCCGCTCGCTTTCTTTTCCTGGAACGAGGCACCGCCCCAGTCGTAGCTGAAGTCGGCCGGCAGCGTTTCCTTCGCGAGCCGCTCCACTTCCGCGATGGCTTGACCGGAAGAAACGCCGGGTGCGCCTTGTCCGAGCAACTTCACGGCGGGGAGATTGTTGAAGCGATTGAGCGAGTCGGGGCCGGACGTGTAGCGCACCGTCGCCAATGCGTTCACCGGCACCATCGCGCCCTTGTCCGAACGCACGTAGAGCTCGCCGATGGAATCGGGTCTGCGCCGAAACGATGGCTCGGCCGACATCAGCACCTGCCAGGTTCGACCGTAACGGTTGAAGTCGTTGACGTAGTACGAGCCGAGCGTCGCCGACAGCGTGTCGAATAGATCGTTGAGCGGCACGCCGAGCGCTTTGGCTTTTTCGCGATCGACATCGACCGAGAGTTGCGGCACGTTGCTGCGCCAGAGCGATTGCACGCCGCCGAGCTTCGGATCTTTATTGGCCGCGCCGAGGAATTTCTGCATCTCTTCGGACAAATGCGCGGGTCCGCCTTCGCCGCGATTCTGAATGTAGAACTCGAAGCCGCCGGAATTGCCGAGCCCGAAGATCGGCGGCGGGCCGAACGCCAGGACCAACCCTTCCTTGATGCCGCCGGTCTTCATGAAATACTCGCCGACCAGTTGCTTGGTGTCGGACTTGCGCTCGTCCCAATGCTTCTGCGTAACGAAGATCGTCGCCGCGTTGTTGCGATAACCGCCGCCGATGAAATCCAGGCCGGTGAAAGCGATCGCATATTCGTTATCGGGATTGGAGCGAATTTGCTCGACCACTTGCGTGACCACTTTGTCGATCCGCTGCAAGGTCGCGCCGTCGGGCAAAAACACCACGCCGATGTAATAACCCTGATCTTCATCAGGCACCAAGCTGCCCGGCGTCACGCGCCAGAGACCGCCGGCGATGATGACCATCCCGACGAACAAAATCAGCCCGATCGCGCCGCGTCGAATCATCCATGCAACGCCGTCGGCATAGTGGCCGGTAACGCGCGCGAACCAGTCGTTGAACCAGGTGAAGAAGCGCAGCGGCGTTCTGTGCTCCTTCTTCAAGATGAGCACGCACAAGCTCGGGGTCAAGGTCAGTGCGACGATACCGGACAGCACGACCGCGATCGATATCGTTACGGAGAACTGGCGATAGAGCTCGCCGGTCAGTCCGCCGAGGAACGCGATCGGCACGAACACCGCGCACAACGTCAGCACAATTGCGATCACTGGACCGGACACCTCGCTCATCGCCTTGATGGCGGCTTCGCGCGCCGGCAGATGCTCTTCATGCATTATTCGCTCGACGTTTTCCAACACGACGATTGCATCGTCGACGACGATACCGATGGCGAGCACCATGCCGAACAACGTGAGCGTGTTGATCGAATAGCCGAGCAGGAACAGACCGGCGAACGTACCGATCAACGACACCGGCACCGCGGCAAACGGAATCAGCGTTGCACGCCAGTTCTGCAGGAACAGGAACACGACGAGGAACACCAGCGCCATGGCTTCCACCAGGGTCTTGACCACTTCGCGAATCGATACTTCTACGAAGCGCGTGGTGTCGTACGGCGTGGAGTACGTGAATCCCTTCGGAAAGCGCCCCTTCAGATCCTGCATCGTACTATTGACTTCTTTCGCCACGTCCAGCGCGTTCGCGCCCGGCTGCAGGAAGATACCCATCAGGGTGGCTTCCTTGCCGTTCACGCGGCCGATGAAGTTGTAGTCTTTGGACGCCTGCTCGATGCGCGCGACATCCTTCAGGCGCAGCGACGAGCCATCCGGATTCGCCCGGATGATGATGTTCTCGAACTCTTTCGGCTCGGCGAGCCGGCCTTTGGTGGTGATGCTGTACACCAATTCCTGCGGGCCGCCGGTCGGCGCTTCACCGACTTTACCGGCGGCGAACTGCGCATTCTGCTCGTTCAACACGCGATTCAGATCGGCCGTGGTGACTTTGAGCTGCGTCATGCGATCGGGCCGCAGCCAGATGCGCATGGCGTAATCCTTCGCACCGAAAATCTGGACGTTGGTAGTGCCGGGAATACGCTTGATGGTGTCGAGAATATTGAGCGTGACGTAATTGCTGATGTAGAGATCGTCGAACGTCGCATCCGGCGAATAGAACGCCAGCACCTGCAGGAACGACGATGAATTCTTGTCGACCGTCACACCTTGACGCCGCACTTCCTGCGGCAGCCGCGCCTCGGCTTGCTTCACGCGGTTGTTGACGTTGATCGCAGCCTGGTCGACGTTGGTGCCGATGTCGAAGGTCACGTTGATTTCAACGGTGCCGTCCGAGCTCGAGTTCGAGCTCATGTAGAGCATGTGCTCGACGCCGTTGATCTGTGTTTCCAGCGGGGCGGCTACGGTTTGTTCGAGCACTTCGGCGGATGCGCCGGGGTAGACCGCGCGAACCGTGACGACCGGCGGTGCGATTTCCGGATACTGCGCGATGGGCAAGATGCGCATCGACGCCAGACCCGCGATCAGCAAAAACGCGGACAAAACGGCCGCGAAGATCGGCCGATCGATAAAGAAACGGGAGAACATGAATAGGCTCCCGGTTACTTCGCGGGTTGCGCGGGCGCAGCCGGCTTCGCTGCGCTTGCAGCGGACGTAGCTGCAGGCGGCTGGCCGGGCGGCGCCGGGACAACAGCGACACCGTCAGCGGGCAACTGCGTCACCTTCACGGATGCGCCGGGCGGGGCCTTGATCATGCCGTCGACGATGACGCGATCGCCCGACTTCAAGCCATTCAAAATTACCCAGTCGGCGCCGGTCCAGTCGCCGACTTCGATCGGCCGCGGCTCGACGACGTTTTGCGCGTTGACGATCAGGACCATCTTGCCTTTCGGCCCTTCGAGCACGGCACGTTGCGGGATGACGAGCGCATCAGGGCGCTGTCCGCCGGACAACACTACGCGCGCGAATTGGCCTGGGCGCAGAACGCCTTGCGGATTGGGAACGATGGCGCGCGCTTCGATGGTGCCGGTGACAGGGTCGACGCGCACATCGGTGAAGTCGACCTTGCCGGCGCGGGCGTACTCGCCGCCGTCGGCGAGCTTCAGCTTGACGTCGAACTTGCCGTCGGCCGGCAATCTGAGCCGGCCTTGCGCAACTGCCGCGTTGAATTTTAGATGCTCGGCTTCGGTGAAACTGAAGTTGACGTAGACCGGATCGATCTGCGAGATGGTGGTGAGCAAAGTCTGTTGCGCGTCGACCAGGCTGCCTTCCGATTTGAGCGGCCGGCTGGTGATGCCGGAGATCGGCGCTTCGACGCGCGTGTACGACATGTTGAGACGTGCTTGCGACACCGCGGCGGCTGCGGACTTTACGTTGGCGGCTCCTACTTTTTCGGCCGACTGGGCGTCATCGAAATCTTTCTGGCTGATTGCTTTCGGCTCCCACAGCGGGCGCAGGCGTTCGACGTTTGCGGTGGATTGCGCAGCAGTGGCCTCGGCAGCGGCGAGATCTGCCTCGGCTTTCGCGAGTGCCGCGCGATACGGACCGGAGTCGAGCGTGAACATGCTCTGTCCGGCCTTTACCTTGGCGCCTGCTTCGTAATTCCAATGCTCGAGAATGCCGCTGATGCGCGGCCGCACTTCGGCTTCGCGAAAGCCGGCGATCTGTCCGATGTATTCGTAA
>JBBRGM010000246.1:0-7046 GCA_038240725.1 Burkholderiales bacterium
CTGACCGTGTCGACGACGCGAACCGAGGCCAGGAGCCGTTGCGCCGCGACCTTGAGCACCTCATCGCCGACTGCGTGGCCGAACGTATCATTGATGTGCTTGAAGTTGTTCAGGTCCAAAAACAGCAGCGCCAATCGGGCGCGATGGCGCTTTGCATTGGCCACCGCCTGCACAAACCGGTCGAGCAGCAACGTGCGATTCGGCAGGTCGGTAAGGCCATCGCGTTCGGCCGACCGCGTTATTTCCTTCAGCGCTCGCGCACTCGTTTCCGCTTCCTCCTGCGCACGCAATGAAGATAGCACCAACCGCTCGTTCGCTTCGACCAGCTGGGCTTCTTGGCTGTTGAGCCAGTTTTTTCCTGCGTCACCGCGCTCACGGTGTATGACCGACAGGTTGGGACTCGCCGCGTCAGATTCCTGTGGCGCGCCAACGATCTCCCCAGCGGCATCGGCCACTGCGCCGTTGCTTCGTGCCGGCACGCCATCCATTTCGATCGCAGCCCCGGACACGTTATATTTGCTCCACATCTGTTGCGGGCGAAAAACTGCCAGCGCTGCGTTTCTTCGTCGGCCTGCCGCCGAGCAGCCCTTCTTGATCGACGAGCATGCCACCGATGTGGATGCCATCGTCTCGGATGGTGAACAACCGGAGCTCGTTCGAATGCGCGCTTGCGCGCACTTTGACCGCCGCGATTACACGCAGCAGTCGGCTTTCGACTTCGATGTAGCGTTGCACGATAATCGCGTCGGTGAGGAATGCGGTGCCATACGGGCTGAAGCGCAAGTCGGTGTAGCGGTCCTCCAACTCGGAGGTCATCATGACCGTGACGCCTTCAGCGGCCAGAGCCATGACCAGGCGCAACATCGATTCGCGAAAGTCGGGGCGAAACGTAGGCGCTAATGCGAGCTCGAAGCCGGATAGCGAATCGATCACCACGCGAGTTGCCTTGAGGCGGCGGATCTGTGTTCTAACCAAAGACAGGATCTCGTCGATCGAAAGATCCGGCGCTCGGCTATCCACCACGGCAATGCGCCCCTCTTCGACCAGATCGGCAATGATGCGATTGCGCGGTCGATCCGGATGCTGCTCGAAGACCGCGATGACGCCAGTCTCGCCGCAGCGGGCGCCTTCGGCCAGGAACGCACTCGCCAGAATGCTCTTCCCCGACCCGGAGGGACCGGCAACGAGGACCGAATAACCGCGGGGCAGGCCGCCGCCCAGCATCGCGTCGAGATGCGGCACGCCTACTGACATTCGTGTACTGCTCGCTGGTTTGCTAGCAGCGTCGCTGCCTGTCATCGGACCCCGTATGGGGGCGAAGACTTCGATGCCGGCATTGCCGATGCGAAAAGTATGCAGTCCCGGCAAGGTCGGCTGACCGCGCATTTTTACGACCTCCAGCTTGCGCACAACGGAGTTGCGCTGCACGCTCTGGCGCAGCCAGATCAGGCCGTCGGCCACGGTAAACACCGGGTTAGAGTCGTTATCATCGAAATACTCCCCCAGCAGGAATGTCGTCGCCTGCCAGCTGGTCATCAGCATGCCGATCTGCTGCACGAAATGCTGCAGTCGGTTGTTGTAGTTCCCTTCGATCTGCGCTGCGCGCGCTACGGAACGAAATGAGTCCACGAAGACGAGGCCCGGAGCATGCGCCTCCACCTCGGCGGCCATCCGGCGCAGCACCACGTCGAGCTCACCCGACAGCGTTTCCTCCGACAGGTTGATGAAGTGGATCGAGCGGTTGATCGCATCGTTGTCGAAAAAATCGAACTGTTGCTGGTAGCGCAGCATTTTTAACGGCGGTTCGCCAAGGACCGTGAAAAAGATCGCGGGTCGTTCCGGCGTTGCCAGTGCGAACATGATCTGGTGCGCAAGCGTGGTCTTGCCGGATCCAGGCGGGCCTGCGAGGAGGTTGAATGAAAATTCCGGCAATCCGCCGCTCAGAACCTCGTCCAATCCCGGCACGCCGGTGGCCAGCCGATTGATTACAACTTTGGTGGTCATGGTCAGATATTTCGTGTGGGTGAACGTTCGAGGTTTTCTAGAATGGGGCCGAGTAAACGTTGGGTGAGCCCGAGGCCGATCAAACCGGCCAGCAATTCGAAAAATGCCTGCAGAGCGGCGCCGCCGCCGGCTGCGGCCTCTGGGCCGGGTTGCTGTGCAAGCGCGGAGCGCATCGCCTCTCGATCCTGCAGCGTAGCCATGTCCTCATGCGTACCAGATAGCCAAGGGTAGTCATGACCGATAAGCGCGACACCGCGCAGATACAGCGCAGCAACCGCGCGTTGGCCGATGATCGGCGACAGGGCGCCGTCGATCTCCTGCCAAGCGGCGATGATCGCATCCGCGATTGCGGAGGCATCCGCACCGCCATCTGCTCGCCGCATCAGTGCAGCCGCAAACCCGATCATGGTCATCGATTGCAAATCATCGACTGCGAACGGCACTTTACGGAGCGACCCATGAGCAACCCTTTGCCGATCCACCATCCCTCGATAGGCAGCACCGCCACGGATTGGATTGCAGATAGATCTCCTCGCACTTTGCTTCCGTTCGTAGAAGTACTAGCGCAGACAATGGCCCCGGTGCCCACTATTCATATCGGCAACGGCACGCAATTTTTTAGGGCCGATTCGACATCGGCCCTACCTTCGCTCCGCGCTAATCCGCTGATTCACAATCATACGGACCGAGAGTTCCAAGGCAATTTACTGCTGCATGAAGTTGGAGCTCTCTTCATCTTACTGCTGCGTGAAGTTGGAGCGCTCTTCATCTCCGATCTTCGCGCGTGAGAAAAGGTGTGCCGATAGCTTTCGCCTCCAGCTTTGCCGTTTTCGGCGCGAGGTCGCGACGATCGCGCATACCGCGCGCGAGCTGAAACGCCTCCGTCTCGGCTTCTCTTCCTAACGGCAGCTGATGCGCAGCGAAGCGCTGGAACGCTTCCTTGATCGTTGCCTGCAGCTGTTGATCGTCCCACGGCTTGGTCAGGAATTTATACACCGCCCCTTGATTGATGGCATCGGTCATCGCTTGCGGCTCGGTGTACCCACTCAGCATAATGCGCACGGTCTGGGGATAGAGATCCTTGACGCGGCCGAAGAATTCAGTCCCGTTTAGCTGCGGCACGCGCCGGTCGGCGACGACCACGTGCATCGTGTTCTGCGCCATCAGCTCGAATGCCTCGGTTGCGGTACTCGCGGTGAACACGCGATAATTCTGACCGCGCAGCGCGCGTTTGAGTGCAGACAGAACATTCGGCTCTTCGTCTACCAGCAGCAATGCCGGCCCATCGCCGCGCAGCGGAGATGAAGGCAAGCAACAACCTTCGCGCAACAACTGCGCGAGCTCGATGGGCGGCAGCGGCTTGGAGAACAGATATCCCTGCATCATGTTGCAGCCTTTGGCGCGCAATAGAGCAAGCTGTCCTGCGGTCTCGACGCCCTCGGCCAGCACGGGCAGACG
Organism: Burkholderiales bacterium; assembly: GCA_038240725.1. Classification (GTDB taxonomy): domain Bacteria; phylum Pseudomonadota; class Gammaproteobacteria; order Burkholderiales; family SHXO01; genus SHXO01. The sequence goes on from JBBRGM010000246.1 coordinate 3,463, forward strand.
TAGACTGTGTGCCATCGCGATGATGGCATACGCGATCGCGGCGCTGCCCGGATCGGACGTGAGCTCGCGCACGAACGATTGATCGATCTTGAGCGTGTCGATCGGAAAGCGTCGCAGATAACTCAAGCTCGAGTAGCCGGTGCCGAAATCGTCCAGCGATATGCACACACCGTGCTCGCGCAACTGAGTCATGACGCCGATCGCGGCATCGATGTTCTCCATCAGTATGCTTTCGGTAAGCTCGACCTCGAGATATTTGGCCGGCAAACCGGTATCGGTAAGAACCGTCTCGATTTGCCGAGCAAGATCGCCTTGGCGGAACTGATGCGCGGACAAGTTGACGGCTACGTGCACCGGCGGCAGGCCCTCGTCCTGCCACGCTTTGTTCTGCGCGCATGCGGTTTCGAGTACCCATTGGCTGATCGGATAGATGAGCCCGCTTTCCTCGGCAAGTGGAATGAACAGCCCCGGCGACACGAGCTCCGTCGGACTGCGCTGCCAGCGAATCAGCGCTTCGAGCCCGGTCACGCGGCCGCTTTCCAAATCGATCAGCGGCTGATAGTGAAGGCACAGCTCATCACGCGCCAATGCGTGCCGCAATGCGGTCTCCAAGCTGAGTCTTTCATACCCCTTGGAGCTGGTTTCAACGGTGTAGACGTGACAGTTATTGCGTCCGAGCTGCTTAGCCTGGTACATGGCGGCATCGGCATTTCTCAGCAATGTTTCCTCGTTGTCGCCGTCGCGGGGATAGAGGGCCACCCCGATACTGCAGCTCACGAACAACTCGCGTTCCTGCGAGATTATCGGAGTAGAAAACGTGGCGAGGATGCGTTGCGCAACCTCGAGAGCACTGGTGCCGTGCTGCTCCAACCCGGCCAGCACCACTACGAATTCGTCGCCGCCGACCCGTGCAACCGTGTCGATGTCTCGCGCGCATGCGCGAAGACGCGAGGCGGTGACCTTTAGAACTTCGTCTCCCGCGCTGTGGCCCAAGCTGTCGTTGACCAGCTTGAAGCGGTCCAGGTCGATGAACAGCACACCGACGGTTAGCTGATAGCGTTCCGCCATATGCAGTGCCTGGCGCAGGCGGTCTTCCAGCAGGCTGCGATTCGCCAGGCCGGACAACGGGTCGTAGTACGCCAGGTAATGCACGCGCTGTTCTTTTTCGAAATACCCCAGCGCAAATGAAATGTCCCCGGCGAGCTCCGACAATAGTTGCAGCTCCGCTTCATCGAAAGTGTCTGCATCCGCCGCACATAGTGTGAACACCCCGACGACTTGTTCGCCAACGATCAGCGGCAGCATGGCGATCGAGCGATAACCTCGCCGCAAATGTGCTGCACGGTTGCCGATATCCGGGTCGGCTGCGATGTCGTTGACGATTACCGATGTCTTCATCCGTACGGCCCGGCCGAGCATGGGGTCGGCGTCGGGTTCGCCCGCGCACAGCGAGAGTCTGGCGACGTTGCGCAGGAACCCATCTTCATGTCCCGCCGATGCGATCGGATCAACTCGTTTCGTGCTGTAATCTACCAGTCCGATCCAAGCCATTCTGAAGCCGCCTTCTCGGACCGCGACGCTGCACGCTTCCTCGAACAATTCCTGCCGGTCGCGAATGCGCACGATCGCCGCATTGATCGCGCTCAATACCGCATAGACGCGATTCAGACGTTGCGCCTTGGTCTCGGCCGCCGTGCGCTTGGCGACTTCGAGCTGCAAGGTTGCGGCATGGCGTTGGACCAGACCGTATAAATCTGCGTTTTCCAGCAATACAGCCAACTGATCTGCCAGTACGATCGCCACGTCCTGGTCTTCGTCGGAGAAGCGTTGGTCGCTGAGCGAGTTCGCGAAGCTCATCATGCCGTAGCGCTTCGTGGCAGTGGCGACTGGGACGACGATGCAGCTTTTTACTGTGACCCGGCTCGGGTACAAACCGGCACAGAGCGCGGCGGCGGAGGCTCCGACCGCGCGCTGAGGGTCCGCGGCCGCGAGCTCGAGCGCGTGAGCGCGCGCCACGGATGAAATCGGATCGATACGGACCGTTTCCGCGCTCTCGCCCGTGTGCAGATAGCACGCCGCTTCAAGGCTCTTCTCGTCCAACAGACAAACGAGCAAGTGCTGTACGTCGGTGATGCCAACCACGCCTAGACAGAACCTCTCCAAGATACGATTGACGTCGCGCTCAATCGGCTGGTCCAGACTGAGTTGCACCAGGCCGCGCAATCGTAGCGCCGACCTTTGCAGCGCCATTTCGCTCTGCGTCAATCGCGCCGTCAGCGCCTTCATTTCCTGATGCGCCTGCGGCAGATGTTCGGCAAGCAACTGGTCTAGCTCGCAGCGAGCCTCGTGCGCCTGCGCGGTGCATTCGGTGGTGCGTTCGCCGAACCGCGCAAGCGCCGCCTTGCCTTGCGGCGCCGGTGCCGCAGCGAGCAGCGTGATCGGTGTTTCTGATTCGCTGGCCAGCGGCAAATTCAGCGCCTGTCGGACCGCCTCCAAGATCGCTACCGGTGTGGCCGGCTTTGGCAACACCATCGTCACGCCGCACGCATCGCCGAGCAGGATAGCTTCGTTAGGGTGGAAGGTAGCGGTGTGAAAAATGACTTTGGCGTCGGCCAGCGCAACGTCTTCGCGGATCGCTCGCACGAACTCGAAGCCGTTCATATTCGGCATCAAGAGATCGGTAATGATCAAGTCCGGCTTGTCACGGCGCACGATGTCCATCGCTTCGGCGCCATCGCGCGCTTCCAAAAGACGATGTCCGGAATAGCCGAGCAAGGTGACCAGCAGGTCACGGTTGATTGCGCGGTCGTCAACGACCAGGATTGTGGCCACGGTTCCGGTGTCCGTTATGCTCGCTCAGCCGCCATTGGCTGACGATGGCTGGCCAAGTGGTCGCGACGAGCCGGGTTGTTGCTATCGCGAGGCGGCGTGCCACGTTGCTGGAATAGGTCCACACACGTCTCCATTTCCGAGAATGATTAACTGCGTGCTGCGCGTACCATCACCTCGGCATACAACGGCCGCTGATGAACTCTTGCAAATCCCTACCGCTGCCTAAGCGTTGCCGCTTCGGGCAGCAGTTCGCAGCCCGAACGCTTTTTTTTGTTTTTTTGAGTTGGTCCCCGGAGCGCGCAGCCGAAGGAAGCGGTTATGCGCAAACGCAGTCTGTCGTGGATTGCGTCCAGTGGCGCACACGACGTCCATCCTTTCGATCTTTCCAATGGCAGCGAATGCAAGGCTCGCGGAGCGAGGCCTGACACGCCACCACTGCACCGCACGCCTCCCGGCCGCGTAGGTGCAGTCTACCTTGCCTCATTCCTCCATGTTCGGTTGGCCAATTCTTGTCGACATCACGGGCGACCGCAAGGCCGACCGGAATCTTCGACAACTGTCGGCAGACTAAAATAAAACGTTGCCCCGGCATCGAGCTCGGCATCTGCCCACACGCAACCACCATGACGAGCAATGATACGGCGGACCAGCGACAGGCCGACACCCGTGCCTTCGAAATCTTCAGGTCGATGCAGTCGTTGAAATACCCCGAACAGGTGCTCAGCCTGTTGCATGTCGAAGCCGGCGCCGTT
>JBBRGM010000247.1:0-7043 GCA_038240725.1 Burkholderiales bacterium
ACCACGCCGGCAACTGTCGCGGCACCGAGCGCCAAGGTCGCAGCAAGCAGCAGACCTTGCGAGATCAACAGGATCTTGCGGCGATTGACGATGTCGGCCAGCGCGCCGGCGGCCAACCCGAACAGCAGCGACGGCGTCGTGCTCGCGGTCTGCACCAGCGCGACCATGAACGCGGAAGGGGTCAACGTCGCCATCAGCCAGGCCGCGATGGTCGCCTGCATCGTATAGCCGAGCGCCGTACCGATCGAACCGAAATAGAACAGCCGAAAGCGCCGATGCCGCAGGGGAGAGGACGTGGAAAGGCGCGCGAGAAGCGCTGCGGTCATGGCGAGCATGGGTCAAGTCTAACGCGACAGGCGATCGGCGGTGATTGCGGCGTGCGTACGTGTCATTGGAATGCGGCAGGCAAAGCGAGTTCCGTTTTGCGCACCGTGTCGCATACCGGCGAAGCGGCGATGAGCCGATACACCATGACTCGTTGGCGTTCCGGCTAAAGAATGCGGCGCTTGGAGCATTAAAACGCGGCGCTCGCACCGGCATAGTTCGATCCGTCGCATCGCAGTGCTTCGCGAGGACAACTAACCTCTTCTACTCACCGACTTGAATGGAGCTGACAATCATGAACAACCTGAATCGCAAATTTGCCTTCCTGACTATCACCGGCGCGCTGCTGATTGCTTGCGCCGCTCAGGCCTCGAGCGGTTCGACCGAGATCGATGCGAAGCAACTCGAGCACATGGCAGCGAACGACCTCGCATCGCGTCCCTGCTATGCGCCGGGCGATGTGTCGAGCGTTTCGACCGAGATCGATGCGAAGCAACTCGAGCATATGGCCGCGAACGATCTCGCGTCTCGTCCATGGTATGCGCCCGCCGACATGCCGATCGCTTCGACTCCGAGCGATGCAAAACAGATGCAGAACGCCGCGGCCAGCGATCTCGCATCCCGTCCGTGGTACGCGCCGGCCAGCATGCCGGCCGCGAAGCCGACGGTCCTGGCGAAGGCTAACGGTGCAACGCGGACCGATGCGAGCGTGGTCGATGGCGAGCAGCCGTCGGCGATCTCTAGTTCAGAAGACGTCCGCATGTGGAGCACGTTCGCCGACTGAGGCAGACTTGAAGCGTACCGATGAGAGCGTGGACGCGATGGCGTGATCGCTCTCAACAGATTGCGATGCTCAAATGCAGTTGCTTGAATGGTGTTGCGGAGTTTCGACTTGCTCGATGCGCCGTCGGTCTTAGCGCGACGAGTCAAAGTTGAAGTTTGCTAGGCGTTGCGGGAAACAATGAGAGGAGGGCGGGTGAAGCGGAAAGAATAAGGGGCTCGATTCTCGAGCCCCTTACCGTTATCGGCCCGGGCCGCCGCGAAGCGGGCCAGCCTTGATTCTGGTGTTGGTTTTCATGTTCATGTCCTGTTGAGTTTGCTGAAAACGATCGGACCGATTCGGTCGAATCGCGTGTGTTGCAACTACCAGCGGAACGGTAGCGAATCCGTTCGATGGTCGCAATGCGCGGGCGCGCAAAGCGGGCCGAATTCCGCTTATATGCAAGAAGATTTTCCGGATCGAAAACACTTCCTTCACGAAGTGTCGTCCATCTGTGCATGGTGCCGGCTGGGTCAGATTTGCAACTCGACGATCACCGGCTGATGGTCGGAAGCGTCGACATCACCGTTCACCTCGATCGATCGCACGCTCGCTGCGAGATCATCGGTCACGAATACGAAGTCGCAGCCATAAGCCGACGCGCTTGGATCGTGTACGAGAAACGTCGGTGGATGCGGCTGATCTGCGTGCTTGAGCGTCCAGGCGTCGACGAATTGCGGAACGTCCGCTTCGCGCGGAGACGCGGTGATCTGCGCGTATTCCGGAGCCGACGATTTGAAATTGAAGTCGCCGCATAAGATCGCAGATGCGGGGCGTGCGACGACATCGAATGGGCTGCCGGCTGCTTTGGTCGGTCGCGAACCGCGCGCATGTGCGCATGCTTCCGCATGCAGATGCAGCAGATGTTCGGACTGCGCCGCTCGCTGCTGCCGCGAATAGTATTCGAGATGCGTGGTGATCACTCGCAACGGACGCTCGCCCGACTCTACGACGACTTCCAACGCCGCGCGTTGCATGCTCGGCACCGTTTCGTCGGGTGGCCACGGCAGCAGATGGCGAAACACTTGCAGAACCGGCAGCCGCGTAAACACCGCGTTGCCGAATTGACGCCGCCTACCGCTGCCTCCATCGAGATCGGTGCCGGGGCCGAACAGCGGTACATATCCCGGCAATGACGCGGCTAGCTCCGCCATTTGATCTTCGCCGCGGCTGCCGCCTAGACCGGAAAAATTGATCGCGACTTCCTGCAGACACAAAACGTCGAAGTCCGCGAGCTCACGTGCTACATGCGCGATGCGCGCGGGATCGACTTTCTCGTCGATGCCGCGGCACCACTGCACGTTCCACGTGATCAGGATCATCTATTGAGCGCGAGCATCCGGGAGAAAGCCGATGACGGATTCTAACCGTGCTGGCGCTGCTCGTCTTGACCTGATCTTCCGCGGGATCGCGCGGCGAGCTATGCCGGCTGACGCAGCCGTGTGACAGCGAATGAGCCACAAGATCGGTGATTGAGCGTGAAGCGCCCGCGTTGCCGAACGAATAATCGGCGACTGAGTCGATTACAAGTCCAACCACTATGCAACCGCAACGCGACTGCGCCGCACGCACAACCGCCACTTTTATTTTGAGTGGCTGCCGAGGAAATTTCCGCGATGTAGTTAATGCATCAATCGCCGACGCGCGACAAGCCCAAACAATCCTAACCCGGCTAGCAGTGCAAGAGAGCTGGAAGTTTCCGGCACCGCGCTCGCGAGGGTCGCGGCGCTGGTTTGGAAAGTGAAGTCGACAACGACCTGCTGACCATTGGTGTATGACAGGCCGCTCCAATTGATTCCGAGCGTACCGTCCGTAAAGCTGACGCGGGAGCTATCGAAGCCGGACAGGCTTGTTGTCGAGTCAGTTACGGCAGAGGCAATGCCCAGAATACCCGGAGATTGGAGCTTAAATAGAATTCCGTTGAACGACGTCGTATTCCACGTCGGTGCATCGAGAACGGTGTTCAGCGTGATCGTAAGCCGGCTATCGCTGAAATCCGTAATCAGGGCCGTGACGCCTTCTACGATTCCGATCGTTTCGATGCCATCCGCGACAGTAAACGATTGCGGTGCGAAAAATGCACGGTCGTAAGGAACCGAAAGATCGGGGTGGTAATAAGTGGCGTCGAGTGTTTTGCCGACTAAACCAGCTTCGGCGTTGATGCTGAAAGCAGCTGTCATAGAGGCAGCTACCATCAACTTAGCGAGTGCGCGCATGCAGTAACTCCGGTGTCTGTCGTTTTAGAAGCGTTTGTAGAAGTTACCTCCCCAGGTTGGCTTCGACGTCATGTACCGTTGCATTGTTGATGCACTCCCTATCCATATCAAAAACTGTGTCGACCTTATGGAATGTCCACACCGACCTCTGCCAACCGACTAGGTCTGCGACATGGATTCCCCGGGTCACGTAACGCGGACCGATATGCGCCAGGTCGCTCGCGCGCCACAGTCCGAAGACGCGGCGCGCGGTTACAGAAACGTCGTCTTCGCGCGTCGCTTCGCGTCTAGTCCAGAATCGACTGGTACACCAGGTCGCGAAACACGACGCGATAGTGCGCGCGCCGATTCGGCTCCTGCGATAAATAAATCGGCACGAGCTGCTCTTTCGGATCGACCCAGAAGAACGTGCCGGCATAGCCGCCCCAATGGAAATCGCCGACCGAGCCGGGCCATTCCGATTGACCGAGATCTTTGCGCACCGAGAATCCCAAACCGAAACCATAACCGTTGCCGGGCAGGTAAGTCGGGCCCTTCGCGATGCCCGAGCCGAGCACGTGATCCGTCGTCATGTAGGCAATGGTGCGCGGGCCGAGAATGCGCGCGCCTTCCAGCTCGCCGCCGTTCGCCAGCATCTGCGCGAAACGCAGATAGTCGCTCGCGGTCGATACCAGTCCATGGCCGCCTGCGAAGAACGTCGCCGGCTTGGTGAGATCCAGCAGCTCGGCGGCTTTGCCGGTTTCGGGATCGACCTGCGATTGCGCGATGCGATTGTGTTTTGCCGCCGGTACGTAGAAATCGGTGTCGACCATCTTCAGCGGTTTGAAGATGCGCTCGCTGAGAAACTGGTTGAGCTTTTGGCCGGATGCTTTCTCGACGACTGCGCCGAGCACGTCTGTCGAATGACTGTATTCCCACACCGTTCCCGGCTCATTCACCAGCGGCAATTGCGCGAGCGCTTTGGTGAACGTATCGAGCGTCCATTTCTGCGAGAAAATTTCCGCGGCGATATATTGCTTCTTGACCTGCGTCGGCGCGCCGAGCACGCCGTAGGTAAAGCCGGAGGTGTGACGCAGCAGATCCTGCACGGTGATCTGGCGCTTGGCCGGAACGGTGTGATAGGTCTGCGCGCCGGTGGCCGGGTCGTAACCCTCGATTGCCACCTTCATGTCTTTGAACTCGGGCAGGTACTTCGAGATCGGTTCGTCCAGACTCAGGCGGCCTTCTTCGACCAGCATCATGGCGGCGACCGAGACCACCGGCTTGGTCATCGAATACAGGCGGAAGATCGAGTCCATCGCCATCGGCACGCCGTGCGCCTTGTCCTGCATGCCGAAGCTGTGCTGATAAACCAGCTTGCCCTTGCGGGCGACCATCACGACCATGCCCGCGAGCTCGCCGTTGTCGACGTAGCGCTGCATCGCAGCCGTCATGCGGTCGAGACGTTGCGCAGAAAGGCCGACTTCTTCGGGTGCGGCGCTCGGCAATGTGCCGTCGGACAGCGCCGGTGCGATCCCCCCGAACAGCGCGGCCGCGCAGAGTATGATCGCCGGATAGGCGCGTGCGGATGTCTTCATCGATGGTTCCTCCCTTGGTATTTTATGGTGGCTATCGGCATGGCGGTCGTCAATGCTCGCTGCTGGAGCATCGACCAGCGCGCGCCGGTTCAGCCGACGTGCGCCATTCTAGTTGGGCGCCGGGTCAGACTGCGTGCGCCATTCTAGCGCGTGCACTGTGTCCTACTGTAACAGCTCGCGAAACCGCAATAGTCTGTTTCAAAAAGCCCGGTCGCGAACATCGCGGGTTTACGGCAGTCTGTTTCAATACGCATAGCCGAATATCCAACGTCGATCACTGCAGCGATCGAAACGCCCGCGCAGTATCCGCATAGTCAACCGCACACTCCGCAACCGCCATCACATGACTGAACCTATCCGTTTCGATATCGACACTACAGACGCGATTCACGGCGGTGGACGCCGCCGGCGGCGCTGGACGTGGTGGATCAGCGCGGCGGCCGCGTGCCTGATCGCGGTGGCCATATACATCGTGCTGGAAAAGCCGGGCGCTGCGCAGTCGAAAGCCAACGCCGCGCAGAACCCGGCGGCGCGCAGCGTGCCGGTCGTGTCGGCGCAAGTCAGAAAAGGCGACATCGGCGTCGTGCTCAATGGGCTGGGATCGGTGGTGCCGCTAAATACCGTGACCGTGCGCAGCCGGGTCGACGGCCAGCTCATCAAGGTCTCGTTCGACGAAGGCCAGGTGGTGCGCGCGGGCGAGCTGCTCGCGGAAATCGATCCGCGCCCGTTTCATGTTCAGCTCACCCAGGCTGAAGGGCAGATTGTTCGCGATCAGGCGCTGTTGAAAAACGCGCAGGTCGATCTCGAGCGCTATCGCACGCTACTCGATCAGGATTCGATTCCGAAGCAGCAGCTCGATACGCAGCAGGCGTTGGTGCGGCAGTACGAAGGCACAGTGAAAATCGATCAAGGTCAGATCGAGAATGCGCGCCTGCAGCTCACCTATTCGCGCATCACTGCGCCGATCAGCGGCCGCCTCGGATTGCGTCTGGTCGATGTCGGCAACATGGTGCATGCGACCGACACCACCGGCATGGTCGTCATCACGCAACTGCACCCGATCACCGTGATCTTCAGCCTGCCGGAAGATTCGCTGCCGGCGGTGATGAGTAAGCTGAGAGGCGATGAGCCGTTGAAAGTCGAAGCCTACAACCGCGATCAGAAGGTCAAGCTCGCAACCGGCACGCTGCTGACGGTCGACAATCAAATCGATCCCACCACCGGCACGGTGCGGTTGAAAGCCAAGTTCGAAAACAGCGATGGCGTGCTGTTCGCAAATCAATTCGTCAACGCGCGACTGCTGCTCGACGTCAAGAAAGACGCGACCCTGGTGCCCACGATCGCACTCCAGCGCGGCACGCAAGGCAGCTTCGTGTACGTGGTGAAGGACGATCACACGGTCACCGTGCGCCCGGTGACCATCGGCACGCAGCAAGGCGATGACGCGGCGGTCGACACCGGATTAACGCCCGGCGAGATGGTCGTGGTCGACGGCGCCGACAAATTGCGTGAAGGCGCCAAAGTCGAAATTCAGACGAAAGACGCCGCACCCGGCGCGGGCAAACGGCGCAGTACATCATGAACCTGTCGCGCCCGTTCATTCTGCGGCCGGTCGCCACCGCGCTGTTCATGATTGCGATTTTGCTGGTCGGCGCAGTGTCGTATCGGATGCTGCCGGTGTCGGCATTGCCGCAGGTCGACTACCCGACCATTCAGGTGATGACGTTCTATCCCGGCGCAAGTCCGGATGTCATGGCGTCTTCCGTGACGGCGCCGCTCGAACGCCAGTTCGGTCAGATGCCAGGCTTGAATCAGATGACATCGTCGAGCTCAGGTGGCAGCTCGGTCATCACCTTGCAGTTCAGTCTCGATCTTGGGCTCGACAACGCCGAGCAATCGGTGCAAGCGGCGATCAATGCGGCGACCACGTTTCTGCCGAAAGATCTGCCGAATCCGCCGGTGTATAGCAAGGTCAATCCAGCCGACGCGCCGGTGCTGACGTTGGCGCTGACGTCGAACACGCTGCCGTTGCCGGCCGTCGAAGATCTCGCCGACACGCGTCTGGCGCAGAAAATTTCGCAGCTTCCCGGTGTGGGTCTGGTCAGC
>JBBRGM010000248.1:0-7041 GCA_038240725.1 Burkholderiales bacterium
TCTGCGAGACTTCTTACAAAGATCGTGGCGGAAAGTATCAAGGCCAGACCGGCGTAACCCTGCCGAAGATCTAGGGAAGTTCTGAACAAGTCTTGCGTGCGCGACTGGGGTGATTTGGGCCGAGGGCAAGAGGGCGAGGACGCCGTGTAGCCCGCCTACACCAGGAGGAGCGCACGCGGCCATCGGCCCAAATCACCCCGGTCCCTCTATAGAGACGACAGATTATTGGGTTGTGACAGGTGCGGCGTCTGCATCGTTGCGCTCCTCGCCAAGGTACCTACCTTGACTTCGTCGCGACGCCTCGCATCCATGCGCACCTGACGCAACGCGCACGCAAGACTTGTTCAGAGCTTCCCTAGAGCCGCACAGGATTGCGAGGGGGGAATCAAATGCCGGCTAAAAGCGGGTAGAACAGATCACGCCTGCGGATGCGGAGATGCGAAGATCGGCCGGTGTTTATGGCGCCCGCCGAGAAGCATTCGGACCAAGTTATGCGGCCGCAGCTCGGCGCAAGGCACGGGGATCGGCCGCGCCGAGAACGGACTTGAGGTAGCGCCCGGTGAAGCTGGCGCTGTTTTCCGAAAGCGCTTCGGGCGTGCCTTGCGCGATGATCTGACCGCCTTCGTCGCCGCCTTCCGGCCCCAGGTCGATGACCCAATCGGCGGTCTTGATCACGTCCAGATTATGCTCGATTACTACCACGGTATTGCCGTGATCGCGCAGTCGGTGCAACACCGCGAGCAGCAGATCGATATCCTTGAAATGCAAGCCGGTAGTGGGCTCGTCCAGAATGTACAGGGTGCGGCCGGTATCGCGTTTGGACAGCTCCAGCGACAGCTTCACGCGTTGCGCTTCGCCGCCTGACAAGGTGGTCGCAGACTGCCCGAGTTTGATGTAGCCGAGTCCCACGTCGATGATCGTTTGCAACTTGCGAGCGATGGTCGGCACCGCGGAAAAAAAAGTGTTCGCCTGCTCGACCGTCATGTTCAGCACCTCGTGGATCGCTTTGCCCTTGTACTGGATTTCCAGTGTCTCGCGGTTGTAGCGGCGGCCGTGGCAGACGTCACACGGCACGTACACGTCCGGCAGAAAGTGCATTTCCACTTTGATCACACCATCGCCCTGACACGCTTCGCAGCGTCCGCCCTTCACGTTGAACGAGAAGCGACCGCTGCCGTAACCGCGTTCGCGCGCCAGCGGCACGCCGGCGAACAGCTCGCGAATCGGCGTGAACAGCCCGGTGTACGTCGCAGGATTCGACCGCGGTGTGCGCCCGATTGGGCTCTGGTCGACGCTGACGACCTTGTCGAATTGATCCATGCCCTCGATGCTGTCGAACGGCGCCGGCTCGGTGTTGCTGCCGTACAGATGACGTGCCACTGCACCGAGCAGCGTATCGTTGATCAGCGTTGACTTGCCCGAGCCTGAGACACCCGTTACGCACACGAATAAACCGACCGGCAGACTCAGCGTGACGCCCTTAAGATTGTTCCCGCGCGCGCCGACCAGTTGCAGTTGGCGCTCAGGGTCGAATGGCGTGCGCACCAGCGGAAAGGGAATGGAACGCTTGCCCGATATGTATTGCCCGGTCAGGGAGGCCGGATTGCGAGCGACTTCTTCGGGCGTGCCGAGTGCGACGATGCTACCGCCATGCTCGCCCGCGCCCGGCCCCATGTCGACGACGAAATCGGCGCTCTCGATTGCGTCCTGATCGTGCTCCACGACGATCACCGTATTGCCGATATCGCGCAGGTGTTTCAAGGTCGACAACAGACGATCGTTGTCGCGCTGGTGCAGTCCGATGGAGGGCTCATCCAGCACGTACATCACGCCGGTCAAGCCCGAACCGATCTGACTCGCGAGCCGGATGCGCTGCGCCTCGCCGCCCGACAGCGTTTCCGCAGAGCGGTCCAGCGATAGGTAATTCAAGCCGACGTTGTTGAGAAATTGCAGCCGGCTGACGATCTCGGTGACGATGCGCTCGGCGATTGCGCCCTTCGCGCCCGGCAAGGTCAACGCGGTGAAGAACGCTTGTGCTGCACGGAGCGGCATGTGACTGATGCCATAGATCGTCTGATCGTTCAGCAGGACATGACGGGCTTCACGTCGCAGTCGCGATCCGCCGCATTCGGGACACGCCGCTGCGTTGAGATATTTGGCGAGCTCCTCGCGGACCGCAAGCGAATCGGTTTCTTTATAGCGGCGCTGCAGATTTGGAATGATGCCCTCGAAGGTATGCTCGCGCGTGTGCCGTTTCGAGCGATCGCCGACGTAGGTGAAGCGAATTTTCTCTCTGCCGGATCCGTTCAACACGACGTTCTGAACCACTTCCGAAAGTGCCTCGAATGACGTGTCCGGATCGAACCCATAGTGCTGCGCCAGCCCTTCGACCATTTGGAAATAGAACTGATTGCGCCGATCCCAACCCTTGATCGCACCCGACGAAAGCGACAGTGACGGAAACGCGACCACGCGCTTCGGGTCGAAAAAACTGATGCTGCCGAACCCATCGCAGCGCGGACACGCGCCGATCGGATTGTTGAACGAGAACAGCCGCGGCTCGAGCTCCGCCAGCGAATAACTGCACACCGGACACGCAAAGCGCAGCGAAAAAAGATGCTCTTGTCCGCTGTCCATCTCGATCGCGAGCGCGCGGCCTTCCGCGAGACGCAACGCGGTTTCGAAGGATTCGGCGAGACGTTGCTTCACATCCTCGCGCACTTTGAGCCGATCGACTACGACTTCGATCGTGTGCTTTTTAGTTTTCGCAAGCTTCGGCAGATTGTCGATGTCGTGCACTTCGCCGTCGATGCGCAAACGCACAAAGCCTTGGCTGCGCAGATCGTCGACCAGTTCCTGCTGCTCGCCTTTGCGATCGACTACCAGCGGCGCGAGGATCATCAGGCGCGTGTCTTCCGGCAGCCGCAAAGCGTGATCGACCATCTGTGCGACGCTTTGCGATTGCAGCCGGATGTTGTGATCGGGACAATACGGATCGCCCACGCGCGCGAACAGCAGGCGCAGGTAGTCGTGGATTTCCGTCACCGTGCCGACGGTCGAGCGCGGATTGTGGCTGGTCGCTTTCTGCTCGATTGCAATTGCCGGCGACAATCCTTCGATGAGGTCGACGTCGGGTTTCTCCATGAGTTGAAGAAACTGGCGCGCGTACGCCGACAGCGATTCCACGTAGCGACGCTGCCCCTCGGCGTACAGCGTATCGAACGCAAGCGAGGATTTACCAGAGCCCGACAGACCGGTGATCACGATGAGCCGCTCGCGCGGCAGATCCAGCGTCACGTTTTTCAGATTGTGGGTGCGCGCACCGCGTACTCGAATGAAATCCATGGCCACTTAGAAAAAATAGACAACCTGCTAATATACTGCACGCTAGAGATGTTTCCCATTCCGCTCCTCCGCTTCCCGTAGCATGCGTGCAAAAGACCCCATGACCGCCGGCGAGCTGCGCGCAAGCTTCGGCCTCGCCGGAATTTACGGCCTGCGCATGCTCGGGATGTTCATCATCCTGCCGATCTTCTCGCTGTACGCCGAGCAACTTCCCGGCGGCAGCGATCACACGTTGATCGGCCTGGCGCTCGGCGCCTACGGTCTGACGCAGGCGATTCTGCAAATACCGTTCGGCACGCTGTCCGACCATTGGGGCCGCAAACGCACGATCTATCTGGGATTGGTGATTTTTGCGGCGGGCAGCTTCATCGCTGCAGTGGCGCAGGATATCTATATGGTCATTCTTGGCCGCGTTATCCAGGGTAGCGGTGCGATTTCCGCAGCCGTCATCGCGCTTGCCGCCGATCTGACGCGCGATCAGCAGCGAACCAAGGCGATGGCCATCATCGGCATCACGATCGGTGTGACCTTTGCGTTGTCGATGATCGCAGGACCGATCTTGAATCAGTGGATCGGCGTGCCCGGGGTGTTCGCGATGACCGGCGTCCTGGCCCTCAGCGCGATTGCAGTGGTGCGCTGGATTATTCCGGACGTCTCGCGCGCTGCAGCCAAGGTCGAGCATACCGACGATACGCGGCTGCTCGCATTACTTCGACATCCCGATCTCAAACGGCTGAACTTCGGGATCTTTGCCTTGCATGCCGGGCTGATGGCGCTGTTCGTGGTGGTGCCGTTTCAATTGCGCGGGGCAGGCTTGCCTGCCGCCAGCCACTGGCAGGTCTATCTGCCGGTCATGGTCGGCTCGATCATGCTGATGATTTTGCCGTTGATGTGGGCGGAACGAGGCGGCCACCAGAAAGCCGCATTCGTCGCGTCGGTTGCGCTGCTGCTGGCAACCCAGCTCGCCTTGGTCCTGTTCGCAACAACGGTTGCAGGTATCGCCGCCTGCTTGATTTTGTACTTCACCGGCTTCAACTTCCTGGAAGCCAGCTTGCCGTCGCTGATCTCACGGGCGGCGCCGCCCGGTGCCAAGGGGTCGGCAGTGGGCGTCTACAGTAGCCTGCAGTACATCGGCACCTTTGCCGGCGGCGCTGCTGGAGGTATCGTGTCGCAACACCTTGGAGCTGGGTGGGTGTTCGGGTTCGCAGCCGCGCTGACGGGCATCTGGCTGCTGATGGCGAGCGGCATGCAAGGGCCGCAGACTATGGGTACGCGAGCCTATCCGCTGCCGCCCATGGATGCGAGACGCGCCGACGGCCTGTCGCGCCGGCTTGCTGGCGTGACAGGGGTGCGCGAGGCCCTGGTGCAGGCATCGGACGGGGTTGCCCACTTGAAAGTAGACAACGCAAAATTCGACGAACAGAGCGTGCTCGAGCTCATTGCAGGGGAGACTTGATATGGCTTCGATCAACAAGGTAATTTTGATTGGGAACCTGGGGCGCGACCCGGAAATTCGCTACATGCCAAGCGGTGACGCGGTCGCAACGCTGAATCTCGCGACCACCGAAAAGTGGAAGGACAAGAGCGGCGATCAGCAGGAACAGACCGAATGGCATCGCGTCGCCTTCTTCGGCCGCCAGGCCGAGATCTGCGGCGAGTATCTGAAGAAAGGCAGCCAGATCTACGTCGAAGGCCGCCTGCAGACGCGCAAGTGGACCGACAAGGACGGCAACGAGCGCTTCACCACCGAAGTGCGTGGCGATCGCATGCAGATGCTGGGCGGGCGCGGCTCAGGCGGACCATCGAGTGAGCCGATGTCGCGCGGCGAGCCCGAGCCGCACGGCATGGCAAGCGGCGCCTCGGAAAAACCCGCAGGCAGCAAAAAGCCGACGAACTTCGAGGACCTCGACGACGACATCCCGTTTTAGCTTGTGAGCGCGCGCATGCGCTCGCATCGCTGTCCCGACGTTAACGTGCTCGGCTAACGTGCTGGCGCGCGAGCGAATTGCGCTTCGCGCCGCCCTGCATGGCGCCATCGATCTGTGGCAGTATGAACGACTCCAATTCCCAGATCGCTGATCGCTGTTATGCGTCATTCGCATAACTCAATCGATCGGAATCTAATCGCAGGACACGCTTCCCATGACCCTTCGCAACACAGCCCTGGAAGACAAATACACGCTCGAGACCGGACGCATTTTTATCACCGGTACACAGGCGCTCGTGCGCTTGCCGATGATGCAGCACCAGCGCGATTTGAACGCCGGCTTTAACACGGCAGGTTATGTGTCCGGCTATCGCGGCAGTCCGCTCGGCGGCTACGATCAGCAGCTCTGGAGCGCGAAGAAGTTTCTGCAGGCGCACAACATCGTGTTCCAGCCCGGCGTAAACGAAGACCTGGCTGCAACCGCGATCTGGGGCACACAGCAGGCGCACTTCCACGGTGAGAACAAGTATGACGGCGTGTTTGCCATCTGGTATGGCAAAGGCCCCGGCGTCGATCGCACCGGCGACGCATTTCGGCACGGCAACCTGGCCGGCACGCATCCGCTCGGCGGCGTGCTGGTGCTGATGGGCGACGATCACACGTGCGAGTCGTCTACCACCGCGCATCAAAGCGAATTCGCGATGGTGGACGCGATGATTCCGATTTTGAATCCTGCCGGCATTCAGGAGTTGCTCGACTACGGCATCTTCGGCTGGGCGCTGTCGCGCTATTCGGGTTGCTGGGTCGGCTTGAAGTCGATGAAGGATACGATCGATGCATCGGCGTCGGTGGAGGTCAGCCCCGAGCGCGTGCAGATCAAGCTGCCGCTCGATCACGCGCTGCCCGAGGGCGGATTGAGCATTCGCTGGCCCGACGTCCCGCTCGATCAAGAAGCGCGCTTGCACAAGCACAAGATCGAGGCGGTGAAAGCATTCGCGCGCGCCAATGCGCTGGATAAGACCGTGATGGATTCCGACCAGGCGCAACTCGGTATCGCGACCTGCGGCAAGTCGTACATGGACGTGCGCCAGGCGCTGCAATATCTGGGCATCGACGAGTCGGAAGCGAAGCGGCTTAAGCTGCGGTTGTTCAAGGTCGCGATGACGTGGCCGCTGGAACCGGAAGGCGCCGCACGCTTTCTGCAGGGCTTGCAGAAAGTTGTCGTCGTCGAAGAAAAGCGTGCGCTGATCGAAACGCAGCTCAAAGAAATCGGCTACGGCCGCGCGAATATGCCGCAGATGATCGGCAAACGCGACGAGCGTGGCCAGGAATTATTCCAGAGCAATGGAGCGCTCGATCCGAATGAGATCGCCATTGCGATCGGGCGACGCATTCTCGAGTTCGTCGATGACGCGCAACTGGCGGCGCGCGTGCAGGAACAGGAAAAACTCGCGGCACGCGTCGCAGAAAAACCGGCGATGGAGCGTACGCCGTACTTTTGTTCCGGCTGCCCGCACAACACCGGGACGCTGGTGCCGGAAGGCAGCCGCGCGCTGTCGGGGATCGGCTGCCACTTCATGGCGCAGTGGATGGATCGCAAGACCGCGGGCTACACGCAGATGGGCGGGGAAGGCGCGAGCTGGGTCGGCGAGGCGCCGTTCGTCAAGACCAAGCACGTGTTTCAGAACATCGGCGATGGGACTTATTTCCATTCCGGTCTGCTCGCTGTGCGTGCAGTGATCGCATCGGGCGTGAACGTCACCTACAAA
>JBBRGM010000249.1:0-7026 GCA_038240725.1 Burkholderiales bacterium
GGATTGATCAGCCACGGATCGATGCCGACGAGCTCGGCGAATTCGCTCACGACGCGATCGTAAGCGGCAAAATGGTTCGACTTCAGACGCGTCGACCAGCCGGCGTAGATCGGTGGGATTACCGGCTGCTCGAGATTGCGCAGAATCGGCGGAATGCCGGCCGACATATCGTTGTTGAGCAGCACAGCGCAAGGATCGAAACCGGCGATGCCGATCCGATTGCCGGTTCGTATCAGCGGCTCGAGCAGTAGCTTGCCCCCGTCGGGCAACGCCATTTCAGTGCGCGTCTCGATCTCCGGGATCAGCGTGCCAATGCGTACCTTCATGCCTGCGCGCCGCAGGATTTTTTGGATGACGGCGACGTTCTCCAGATAGAACGTATTGCGCGTGTGGTTTTCCGGAATCAACAGCAGACCGTGCGCATCTGGACAGACTTTCTCCAACGCCACCATCGCGGCCTGCACGCATAACGGCAGGAACTCCGGGTTCAGATTGTTGAACCCGCCCGGGAACAGATTGGTGTCGACCGGCGCCAGTTTGAATCCGCTGTTGCGCAGGTCGACCGAGGCATAAAACGGCACAGTGTGTTCGAGCCAATGGGTGCGAAAGTAATGCTCGATTGCCGGCTGCGCCTCCAGGAAGTGTTTCTCCAGCTGAAGCTGCGGTCCGGTGGTCGCGATCAGTCGAGGTAGGGTCATGGCATGAAGTCTAGGTTCGCAGGCAGCGTCTATCCTGCGTATTCCATGGTTTGGGCGAGAAATCGCTTTGCAACATGCGGCCGGCGAGATTCTAAGTCCCCGGCCTGCGAGATCGGCAAAACTCGAGAACGGCGGATTGTAGCAAACGCCATGGTAGCCGTTGCTCGCCTGCGCGCCGGTGACGCTCACCGTCCAGCTGGCCTAGCGCACAAGCCCGGATCGAATTAGCGACGCAAGCCGGAGCCATCGACAGGGAGTTGGAACGAAAGATCAAGCGTTGTCCCAAACGTGAGCTCAACATTGCGGGGGCTGATCTCGTGTGACTGATGGCGTCATAAGACGCGAGTCTAGGGACGCGATGGTAGCGCGCGAATCTTTAGTGTAGGGGGTGGACTGCTCGCGTGCATGTCGTTTTCGTTCCAGTGCATACTGTGCGCCGCGCGAACGAGACGATGTTCGGTGCGTGCGATAATTGCGCGAGCACGATACTGCGGGCAGTGCGAGTTGAACCCGGCGCTGTGTTAGTAGGCGCCCTGAAGCGAGTCCGATTTCGTAGGAGGACAAATGCAATCGATCGGCATGGCGTTATTTATCCTCGCGCTTTGCGGTAGCGGCATTGCCGGCGCTGCGGATACGGAACTGCCGATGGCTTCGGTGAACGGTACTGTCATTCCGCAGAGCACGTTCAATCGAGCGCTGCAGCAGGCGTTGCAAAAAGGCGCAACAGAAAGTCCGCAGCTAAAGCAGCTGATTCGCGATCAGCTCATCGCGCGCGAGCTGTTTCTGCAAGAGGCAAAGAAGCAGGATCTGCAGGATGATCCGCAAGTGATCGCGGCAATGGAAGATGCAAAACGCAACGCGATGGTCCAGCGCTATTTGAAAGGTGCGATTCAGCCGGCCCCGGTAACCTCGGAACAGTTGCGCGAGGAGTACGACCGTATCAAGGCGAGCCTCGGCCCGAATGAATACAAACTGCGGGCGATGCAGCTTGCAACCGAAGCGCGCGCACGCGATTTTTTATCGCAACTGAAAGACGGGCGCGACTTCGCGGATCTCGCGCAGAAAGAATCGTTGTCGCCCTCCGGCCAGCGCGGCGGCGAGCTCGATTGGATTTCGTTCAAGACGCCGCCGTCGGAAGGTCAGACGGGCGGGTTGCCCCTGGTGATCGCAACCGCGGTCGCAAAGATGAGCAAGGGCAAAGTCACCGAGCCGATCGCGGTGAAGAATCTCTGGTGGCTGGTCAAGCTGGAAGATGTGCGGCCGACGCGCGTACCGACGTTCGAGGAAACGCAGCCGGCTTTGCGCAATCGACTCGCCAACAAAGCACTCGAGCGGGCAACGATGGATCTGGTGCAGAAACTTCTGAAGCAAGCCACCATCACGCAGTGATTGGAACGGTCGGTTGGCTCAATCCTAAGACGCCGTTACCGGATCGGATGTAAACGCTACACCCAGGTTTCGCAGAATCCCGGCGATGCCTCGCTGACTTTGAGCCGGAACGGTGCGCTCGCGCCGAGCACCTGACGAATGATCTTGGGAACCAACCGCTCTAATTCTCGAATCGGATGTTCGAGCAGAACCCGCTCGGGGAAATCGATATGGTAGGTCTCGCCTGCGTGCTGAATGGTGAACGCATGCAGGCCGCTGTCGTAGCGATAATCGACGACGGCATCGCGCAGTTGCTTACTGAAGTCTTCCAGAATCAGCCCTGCTTTTAGATCGGTGTCTACGCTCATGCGTCCTGTCGAGTGTTCGAGTAGTGCGGTAGCGGTGAACCGCGAGGACGGGTCAGCACGAATCGTTCCAACAAGTGAGGTCCCGCGACCTTCGGATCATGAAGCTGCGCGCGGACGCGGCGCTCCTGTAAAATTGCCCCCTTTCCCCATGTTGCATGTTCGTTCGCCATGAAACTCGTCATTCTCGATCGCGACGGCGTCATCAATCAAGATAGCGATCAGTTCATCAAGACGCCCGACGAATGGAAGCCGATTGCGGGCAGCCTGGAGGCAATCGCTCGCCTCAACCACATGGGATATCGCGTTGTGGTGGCCTCCAACCAGTCCGGCCTGGGCCGCGGCTTGTTCGATATGGCAACGCTTAATGCCATCAACGAGAAGATGTATAGGGCGCTTGCGCAGGCCGGCGGGCGCATCGATGCGCTGTTCTATTGCCCGCATGCAGCGGAAGCGTCATGTGCTTGCCGCAAGCCCAGACCCGGCATGTTCGAGGACATCGCTCGCCGCTTCAACACGAGCCTTCTGGAGGTGGTGAGCGTCGGCGATTCGTTGCGGGACATGCAAGCTGCTTCGACCGCGGGCGCGCTGCCGATTCTAGTGCTGACAGGCAAAGGTAAAAAAACCCAATCCGCTGGTGGTCTGCCGGCCAATACCAAGGTCTACGATGATCTGGCGACCGCGGTGCGGGCGGTTATTGCATGAAACAGTTGAGCGTTGTGGTGCGCTCGTGCCTGTTCTTTCTGCTCCAGTCTTCGCTCACCGTCGTCTGGTCGGTGCTGTCGCTGCTGACGTTTCCGTTCAAGCCGATCACGCGCTATCGCATCATCACGTTCTGGTCGCGCATCGTCGTGTGGTTGGCCGGTGCGATCTGCGGCGTCAGGTATCAGGTGCGCGGGCTCGATCAGTTGCCGGGGCAGGCCAGTATCGTCTTGTCGAAACACCAGTCGGCGTGGGAGACGCTGGCGTTTCAAACGTTTCTGCCGCCGCAGGTGTGGGTTCTGCGGCGTTCGCTGTTGCGCGTGCCGTTCTTCGGGTGGGGGTTGGCGATGATGAACCCCATTGCGATCGAGCGGACTGCCGGCATTCAGGCGCTCAAGCAGACCCTCGAGCAAGGACGAAATCGGCTCGATAACGGCTTCTGGATTATCATCTTCCCAGAAGGAACGCGGATGCCGCCGGGCGAGCGCGGACGCTATCACGTCGGCGGCGCCTGGCTTGCAGGCCAGACCGGCGTTCCGGTGGTTCCAATCGCGCATAACGCCGGTCGCTTGTGGGGCAAGAACGCGTTCCTGAAGTATCCCGGCATGATAACGGTGAGTATCGGTACCCCCATTCAGCCTGCAGGCATCAAGCCTGCGGAGCTCAGCCGGAGAGTCGAGGACTGGATCGAGAGCGAAATCGCGCGGCTGCCCGACCCGCGCAGCAGTTAGATTTGTTTCGGGAACCCAAGCTCATCGCCGAGCCGAGAACCATCGTTCTCGACGGACGTGAGCTCTCGTTTCTACTCAAACGCAGCGCCAATCGGCGGCGCGCCGTGCTCTCCGTGGACGAGCACGGCTTGACCGTCAGCGTCCCCTGGCGCACTTCGGATCGCTACATCGCGCGGTTTCTGCAAGACTCGGCCGCATGGGTGCTGCGCAAGCTCGAGCAGTGGGAGTCGCGCAAGGTCCAAACCCGTCAGTGGAAAACCGGCGAGCTCATCGACTATCTGGGTCAGCAGCTGCGCATCGAGCTTGCCGCCGACGAGTGTGCCTTGACGCAGTTGCACGACGATGCAATTTTGCGGGTCGGCTTGCCGCCGGCGCATGTTACGCAGGACGTTCGCGACGCCGTGGTGAAATGGTTTCGCCGCCATGCGTCGGTGCACTTTCGCCACCGGGTCGAGCACTACAGCGCGCAACTCGGCATTCAGCCGCCGCGCGTGTTCCTGTCCAATGCGCAGACGCGTTGGGGCAGCTGCAACGCCAACGCGCAGGTGCGTCTCAACTGGCGCTTGATGCAGGCACGCCTTGGTGTGATCGACTATGTAGTCGCGCACGAGCTCGCCCACCTCAAGGAGATGAATCATTCGGCGCGGTTCTGGCGCGTCGTCGAACGGCTCTGCCCCGACTACGCCGCTGCAAGAGCGGAGTTGAACGCGATGGGCCAGCACTACATGGCGCTGTGAGCGCGCAGACGTCAGAGAAGATCGCCGAGAACGCAACGGCGGCGCGCGAATAGATCACCCGGCTACCTGTTCGGGTCGGCGCGCGGTATCCTACGGCGCATCCAATCACCGGGCCGTCGTGATGCGTCTACTGCTGCTGCTCCTGCTGTCCGTCGCCTTGCTGCAAGGCTGCGGCCTCAAAGGCCCGCTCTACATACCGACAGCCCAAGAGCTGCGCGAAACTGCGGAGCGTCAGCGTCGGCTTGCCGAGCGTCGCGAACGCGAGCGCTCGCCTGGGCAGGAACAGGTGAACAGCGTTCCCAGCGATCGTATCGCAGTACCGCCCGCAGACGACAACCCGCCACCGCCAATCCAGGGTTCACCGCCGGTCCCGGCGCCTGAGCGTACGCGCGTGCCGGATCCGATCGTGCCGCAGCTGCCCCCGATTCGGTAGCAGGCACGCTCGTCGGCGCGCGAGCAACTCCCGAGTAATTGCCGCACAGCCCACAACGATCACACAACATGTCCCAGCTTTTGTGCTCCGAGCACGTTGGCTACCAGGGCCGCCAACTCTGCGTAGAGGAGGTACGGCTGTCGCGCATCGCCGCGGAGTTCGGCACGCCGTGCTTCGTGTACTCGCGCGCCGCGCTGACCAGCGCGTTCGAGAGCTTCGATTCGCCATTCGGCGCAAGTGCGCATCTGATCTGTTACGCGGTCAAGGCGAATTCCAACCTTGCTATCCTGCAATTGTTCGCCAGGCTGGGAAGCGGGTTCGATATCGTTTCCGGCGGTGAGCTTGCGCGCGTGCTTAAAGCCGGCGCCGATCCGCGCCGGGTTGTGTTTTCCGGCGTCGGCAAGCGGGTCGACGAAATGGAATTCGCGCTCGACGCCGGTATCCTGTGCTTCAACGTCGAATCGCAAAGCGAGCTGCAGCGACTGAGCCAAGTAGCGCACGCACGTGGAGTGGTTGCTCCCGTCAGCATCCGCGTCAATCCCGATGTCGATCCGAAAACGCATCCATACATCTCGACCGGGTTGAAGAACAATAAATTCGGTGTGCCGTTCGAGCAGGCGCGCGCGCTGTATCGCGAAGCGAGCGCGCTGCCCGGCATACGGATCTCGGGCATCGATTGCCACATCGGCTCGCAGATTACGGAAATTCCGCCGTTCCTCGATGCGCTGGAGAAAGTACTCGGATTGGTCGACTCGCTGCACGCTGACGGCATCGAGCTCGATCATCTGGACCTCGGCGGCGGACTCGGCATTCGTTATCGCGACGAAAGCCCGCCGGCGCCGAATGCATACATCGGCGCTTTACTCGAGGCGCTTGCGGGGAGATCGCAGCGAATCTTATTGGAGCCGGGCCGCGCTCTGGTCGGAAACGCGGGGTTATTGCTGACGCGCGTGGAATATCTGAAGCACGGGACTGAGCGCAATTTCGCCGTGGTCGATGCGGCCATGAACGATCTAATGCGCCCGGCGTTATACGAAGCATGGCACGACATCGTTCCGGTGCAGCAGCAGGCGGACGGCGAGCGCGTCGAGCGCTACGAGATTGTCGGGCCGGTATGCGAGAGCGGCGATTTTCTCGGGCACGATCGCGATTTAAGTCTTGCACCGGGATCGTTGCTGGCGGTCATGTCCGCGGGTGCGTACGGCATGGCGATGAGCTCGAACTACAACACGCGCCCGCGCGCGGCCGAAGTTTTGATCGACGGCGCGCAGGCACACCTCATACGTCGCCGCGAGACGATCGAAGAGTTGCTTGGTGGCGATAATCTGCTGCCTTAAGCAAACGATCCGGCTGCTGCATCGCGAGCCGCCATTTGGCAGGCCAAAGTTCGCGAAAACTCTCTCGACCGGATAACTGCGCGGCTGGGCACCCGCCGCCTCGCGCCATGCCACGCTCCTTCGCGCATTCATGTGACAGAATAGCTGTCGATATAGTCAGACGTCCTTAGGAGTAGCGCGATTGAGTAGCGACCACCCCGGCCCCGCGGCAAGCCGCACGCAGCTGCCCAAAGTTAGATCGGGCATAAAAGGCCTGGATGAGATAACCGATGGCGGCTTGCCCGCCGGCAGGCCGACCCTCGTTTGCGGCGGGCCTGGGTGTGGGAAATCGCTGCTCGGTATCGAATTTCTCGTGCAAGGCGCCG
Source organism: Burkholderiales bacterium (assembly GCA_038240725.1). Lineage (GTDB taxonomy): Bacteria > Pseudomonadota > Gammaproteobacteria > Burkholderiales > SHXO01 > SHXO01. Next base: position 6,737 of record JBBRGM010000249.1, read on the forward strand.
TGCAGTTCGGCGAGCCGGGCGTGTTGATGTCGTTCGAGGAAACCGCGGCGGACATCTGCCAGAACGCGGCGTCGCTGGGTTTCGATCTTGAAGATCTGATTGCGCGCAAGCTGATCAAGATCGATTACGTGCGCGTCGAGCGCTCGGAGATCGAAGAAACCGGCGAATACGATCTCGAAGGGTTGTTCGTCCGTCTGAATTACGCGGTGCAAACGATCAAGGCCAAACGCGTGGTGCTGGACACCATAGAATCGCTGTTCAGCGGGCTTACCAATACCGCGATCCTGCGC
>JBBRGM010000250.1:0-7008 GCA_038240725.1 Burkholderiales bacterium
GGCGCCCCGGGCGAGCTGCTGGTGCCCGAGTAGCGCACCTCCGCGTAGTCGCCCTGGATCTTGTACGACTTATAGGCGAGCGCGCCTTCCCAATCGACGATCGTACGGTTGATGTTGCTCACGTTGCCCCCGGCAGAATCGAACGCCGCCGGGATGAAGAAAGTCAGCCCGCGCGCTTCGGTCTGCACAGTCGATGCGCGATACGGATTCGTCGGACTGTTGACCGCGCTGCCGCGCTTGTAGGTGCCGCCGAAGTGCAGCACGGTGTCGTCGAGGCCGAACGTCTGTGCGAAGTTGTTCACCACGCGCACCGTGTAGTCCTTGCCGTCGGATTCTGCTTCCTGCAGGTTGCCTTGCGCTTCGTCGATCGCCTGACCAGTGCCGTTGGTAACTGCAGCGCTGTAGAACAAGCCAGGGACGGGCTCGCCGAACGTCATCACGCCGCGGTCGTAGACCAGACTGCCGAACAGACTCTGCGTGAACGCGCGCTCCATGAAGTCCGTCTGCAGATCGAGCATCGTATTGTCTAGACCGATGAACGGCTTGAACTGACCGGCGCGGAATCGGATGCCCGGCCGAAACCAATTGAAGTCGACGTACGCGAACGTGAGTATCGGCGTCGCGGTGGAGGTGCTCGGATTGGTGTTCTGGTTGGCGAATTCCTCCTCGACGAATACGCCGTAATCTTCCAGCACCGTTGCGCTCAAGCCCATCCGTGCGCGGCGAACGCTGAACGTATTGGCATTGGCAAAGTCCGGCGTGTATGCGCGGAAATCGCCCTGCGCGCGGCCGCTTACCTGCAAGCGCCAGCGCCCGCGCAGATCTTCGAATACCAATCCAGGGCCGAGGTAGGCGCGCACGCCCGCTTGATCCGCTTTCGCTTCCGTTGCAGCGGCCTGCTCTTTGACTTCGGCGACCTGGCCTTTCAGCTCGGTGACTTCGGTTTCGAGTTGCTTCGACGGCACGGCGCGTTGCGTCTTGGCTACGTCACCGCGCAGTTGTTCGACCTCGCGCAGGATCGCGTCCATGCGGCGCTCCATCCGCTTCAGGCGATCTTCCGCCGATTCCTGGTTATCCTGCCCCAGAGCGGTGCCGGCCAGCACCGCTAGATAGCACGCCGCGCCAACTCGCAAGGCGGACTTCGGCCGTCGTAGTTTCCCCCCCATCCCTGTCCCCTTTGTCCTGCTTGGCCCGCCGCCAGCGATTCTCTTCGTTATAAACGCCGGTGCATAACGCGTCGCGCAATGCTGGTTGCTGTTAGATCAGTCGCGTTACGCCGCTGCGGAACGGCAGCCGCTTCGACCTAACCGCCTTGTGCACGATCCCTAACCACCTTGTGCACGATCCCTAACCGCCTTGTTGTGCACGATCCCTAACCGCCCTGCGCACGATCCCTAGCTGCGCTTCGCAGATCATTGGGATCGCTATATACAATCGAATACGTCGCGAACATTACAAGAGGAACTTACGGGAGTCAAACACAACACGTCAGCAAGATACCGATTGCCAGTTGCGGATATAACGCGCCCCGGATCTGACGGCAACCGACCAAGGCGTGCCGACGCCGCCTGCTAACACCGGAACTCGGAAGGTTTAAGATACCCGTTCGCCGATCGTTTTTTCCACCGCATTTTTTCTCCAGCCGCCACCGCCATGCAAGACGCATCCAGCAAGTACAAAAACGCGCCAGAGGACTGGAAACAGAAGCTCACCCAGCAGCAGTATCGAGTGTTGCGCGAAGAAGACACGGAGCGCCCGTTCTCGAGCGAGCTGAATCGCGAGAAGCGCGCGGGGAATTACGTTTGCGCAGGTTGCGGCGCCGCACTATTCCGCTCCGACATGAAGTTCGACAGCGGAACCGGCTGGCCGAGCTTCTTCAAGTCGATACCCGGCGCACTCGCAACCAAAGCCGATCGCAGCCTGTTCGTCGAACGCACCGAATATCACTGCGCGCGCTGCGGCGGCCATCAAGGCCATTTATTCGAAGACGGCCCCGCGCCGACCGGTCAGCGGTGGTGTAATAACGGCGTCGCGCTGGATTTCATTCCGGACTAGAGCAAGGCATGCGCGCTTAGCGGGCTTGCGTGGGTTCGGCGTGCTTCGGACTGAGGTCAGGTGGTTGGCGCGCCTGCGCGCTGAGGTGGTTGGCGCGCCTGCACGCAGTGCAAATGGCGCGTGTAGCGGCGGCGCGTGGTGTGGTCGGCGATATCAGCGCGCGAAGGTGAGCGTTACCGATTCATCTTCGCTGCGCAAGATGAGTCCGGTGGGCGCCAGGGCCGCGTTGCTCACTCTTTCCAATGCGTCGATGTATAACCCGTCGAGCGAGCCGAGCTCCGGCGGCCCTGCGGTGCGCTCGGTCAAAAACCCATGTTGCGCCCACTCGATTTTACCGGCCGTGCGCAACCTGAATTCGCCGGAGAATGCGTTGACTGCTCCTTTGCCGGTGACGGCGCCGTCGTTGTCGAGGCGCAACGTCGCGCGGTATTCCGCGGGCAGCGGGATTTCATTGCCGTCGCGGATCAATCCGACCAGATGCCACTCCACGTTGTAGACCGCATCGCTGGGCGTCGAGACGGGCTCGCGCGGTTTTGCCGGGCTTCGCCGCGGCTGCGCTTTACCGACCGCTTGCTCGAGCACACCCAATCGCTCGTGCGTCATGCGGATGAAGCAATCGCGCACCTGATTGTCGCCCACGCCGGTGGTGGGCCGATCGGACAGATGACCGCACTCGGCACGCCGCGCAGCCAGAAAATTTTTATGCTGCTGCTCGAATTCGCGGCTGGCTTTGGTGCGTGCGCCAGCGCCTTTCATCGCTTGGATACTCGCGCGCGCACGTTTAGTCTGATTGATGAGCTCCAGCTCCGCGTCGTCGAATAAATTGTCCAGACAAATAGCGATGCCTTCGGTGGTCGGCGAGTCGTTCGCGCAATCTTCCAGCGGCGTAGCGGCAGCATCGGCACAGGCCACGGCCGCGAGAACGCTCAGCAACGCTGCCCAGTGGCCGACGCGATAGCCGCGCCGTCCGACGTGACCACCGGGCGAAATCGCGATTCGCATCGAGAGACTGAACGGGGTGGAAGCCGGCCGCATCGATTAATCCTGCAGTTTGAACACCACGGGAACGGTAACCGCGAAGTCGCGCCCGCGCATTCCTTCAGGCGCCTGCGGCAGGGGCTGCGAGTCCTTCACCATTTTCACCGCCTGCTCATCCAGCACACTGAAGCCGGTGCCGTGCGTCACGGCGACGTTCTTCAGCTTGCCGTCTGCGCCGAACTCGAGCTTGAGCTCGGCCGTGCCCTGCCAGTTGCGCATCTGCGCGATGCGCGGATAGGTTTTCTTTTTGGCGATGGCCTGCGACAACAACGATGCGTAGCCTTTGAGCATATCGCTGTCGATTGCCGTCGGCGGTGGCGGTGCGGTCGGCGTCTCGACTCTCGGCGCCGGCGGTGGCGGCGTTTCGGCTTTCGGCGTCGGCGGTGGCTCGACGCGCGGCTGGGCGACCGGCGGTGGCGTTTCCACGCGTGGTTCCGGCACCGGCTCGGGTTTCGGCTCGACGCGCGGCTCAGGAATCGGCTCTGGACGCACGTCGGGTTTCTTCGGGAGCACCAGCTCGCGCACCGGTGGCGGTGGCGGCGGCGGCACCTTTTTCTCAGGCGTAATCGGTTTTTTTACCGGCGGCGGCGGGGGCGGCTGCGGCTGCACTATGGGTGGCGGCGGCGCGGGCGCCGGCATCAGCTCCACTACCAGCGGCGGGGGCGTTTTCGCCTCCGGAATTCGCAAGCTGGGCAGCAGCGTAATCACCAGCCCATGCAGCAACACAGACGCGGCGAACGCGATCCCTACCGACGGCGAGCGATACCAGTCGGTGTTGAGCTGCATGTCGAACGTGGGATTCGCTGCGGTCACTGCAATCGGAAGACAGTCGGCAAAGGGCGTCAGTTTATATCAGCGACGGATACGACCGGCGGGGCTTTTCTAACGATCACGTGCGCAGATGGCTTACATCGAGCGCCGCATTTTTCGCAGATGCAGCGCGCGATCACGTGGTAAGAAACGCGAAAGCGACACCGTTCAAAGATTCGGGGCACGGCCGGCCGAGCCGAATTACATGCCGCGCCGTGTGCGCCGCTAAGCGCGCTACCGCGTAGCCATCAAGCGCGAAAATTCGGCGAGCTCTTTGCGTACGCTGGCCGCCGCCTTCGATTCCATCGCAAGGTAGCGGCGCAGAATTTCCTGTCCCAGATCGGTGATGCGCGCCCCGCCGCCCTGCTGGCCGCCGGTGAGCGTCTCCACGACCGGCGATTTGAAACTCTGATTCATGGTGTCGACCAGCAGCCACGCACGCCGGTACGACATGCCCAGCGCGCGTGCCGCTGCAGAGATCGAGCCGCTCGAATCGATCGCTTGCAGCAGGTCCGCCTTGCCGGGCCCCATCGCGATGGCCTTGCGAAACATGATGCGGATTTGTGGTTTGCTCGATGCGGGCGCCTTGGCCTTCGAGGGCGCGTTGGTCTTCGCGGGTGCGTTGGTCTTCGCGGGTGCTTTGGTCTTGGCGAGCGCTTTCGCTTTAACCGGCGATTTGATTTTATTGGAGGCGCTCATATCAGTTCCACCGTTGTGCAGCAGCGTCATCGGTTGTGCGCGCCTCGACCCAGCGATCGCCTTGCGGCGTTTGCTCCTTCTTCCAGAATGGCGCCTGCGTTTTCAGATAATCCATAACGAATTCGCAGGCGGCAAACGCTTCTCCCCGGTGCGAGCCTGCCACGATCACGAGCACGATCTGGTCGGTCGGCCGCAACTCGCCGACGCGATGCACGATGGCGACGTCGATTACGTCCCAGCGCGACCTCGCCTGCTCGATGATCGCCTCGAGCGCCTTTTCGGTCATGCCGGGATAGTGCTCCAAGGTCATGGCAGAAACGCGCTCGCCTTCGTTGCCGTCGCGAACCAGCCCGACGAAACTGGCAATAGCGCCGATCGCGGGGTTACCTGCGCGCATGTCGGCAATCTCGCGGCCGACGTCGAAGTCTTCGCTCTGCACGCGCACGCTCATGTCAGCCGCCCGTCACCGGTGGAAAGAACGCGACCTCATCGCCCTGCTTGAGCGCTGTGTCCGCCTGCGCCATGTCCTGGTTTACTGCGATGCGCATCGGCTTGGTCGATGCAAACTCAGCGGTCCACGCACCGCCCCGCGCGAGCAGAAAATTCTGCAACGCACGCACAGTGTCGACCGCGGCGGGTACCTCGATCCGCTCGACCCCGCATCCCAGCGCTTCTTTCAGGCGCGCGAAGTACAAGACGGTCAAGGTCGTGCTGTTTAGCTCAGAACTGTGCGGCGGCAGATCGGTCGGATTCATGAGGATTGCGCTGGCTCGAATAGCTCTGCGTAGATGCCCTGGTGGATTACGTCGTCGCCGCGGCGGATTACGTCGCCCTGCTGGATTGGCCTGGCAGGGTGACTTATGTCGGCGGCGGAGCAGGATTATAAGCCCCGCAACAGCTTGCCCATCGGCGACGCACGCCTGAGCGACTTCTTGCATGGATTATAGCGCCGACGGCCAGGGCGTCCGGCAACGGGTGTTCACGCCGCGCGGCAGCGGGACACGTTATTTCCTTGGGGATATAATGCTTATCTTAGGTAAAGCGCCGCGCAGCCCATCTCAGACGCCCGTCATCGGGGATGCGCTACGACTCGAGAGCGCTGCCGGTCCCGTCTCGAAGGCACTATGGTTGAAGCATCGACATTTCCGTCCAGCCCCGTTCCGGCGTCGTCCAGCGGTCTCATCGACACGCGCGGGCGGCCGCTGCGCGACTTGCGCATCTCGGTCACGGATCGCTGCAACTTTCGCTGCACGTACTGCATGCCGAAGGAGGTGTTCGGCAAAGATTTCCAGTTCCTCGAACGCGATCAGCTTCTGTCGTTCGGCGAGATCCATCGGCTGGTTCGCATCTTCCGCGATCAGGGCGTCGAAAAGATCCGCATCACCGGCGGCGAGCCGCTGGTTCGGCGCAAGCTCGAGCGCCTGATCGAGATGCTCGCGTACTGGGACGATCTCGATCTGACCTTGACCACCAATGGCTCGCTGCTCAGGCAGAAAGCGCGGGATCTCAAGAACGCCGGGCTCAAGCGGGTCACGGTCAGCCTCGACTCCCTGGACGACGCGGTATTTCGTACGATGAACGACGTCGACTTTCCGGTCGGCAAGGTTCTCGAAGGCATCGCAGAAGCCGCGGCGGTCGGCCTGCTGCCGGTGAAGGTCAACATGGTGGTCAAGCGCGGCGTCAACGAGGACAGCATCTTGCCGATGGCGCGGTATTTCAAACAGCACGGCCACGCCTTGCGCTTCATCGAATTCATGGACGTCGGCGCGAGCAACGGCTGGAAGATGGAACACGTGGTGCCCTCGCGTGAGGTGGTCGAGCGGATCAATCGCGAGATGCCGATAGAACCTGTGGACCCCGGCTACCGCGGCGAAGTCGCCGAGCGCTGGCGCTATCTCGATGGCGGCGGCGAAGTCGGCTTCATCTCCTCGGTGACCCAGGCGTTCTGCAGCGACTGCACGCGTGCGCGGCTGTCTGCCGAAGGTCAGCTCTATACGTGCCTGTTCGCCACCAAGGGCGTCGATTTCCGCGCGCCGCTGCGCGGTGAGGCATCGGATGCAGACTTGGCGCAGCTGATCGGCAAAGTATGGACCGCGCGCGCGGATCGCTATTCCGAGATTCGTACGGCGAAGACCGCACCGCTGCGGAAGATCGAGATGTCTTATATCGGAGGCTAGCTCCGCTAGCGTCCGATAGGGGGTCGCTGCGCTAGGGACTCGGGGCTCGGGGCTAGGGTGACAGCCGTCAGGCCCCACTCTGCTGCAAAACGATTTACTCTAGCGGCGGCTAATCGCCGCCGAGGGTGACGCTTCGCTAGGGTCTAGGGGCTGGGGACTAGGGTGAAACCCGCCATGCCCCGCTCTGCTGCAAAACGATTTAATCTAGCCGCGGACAATCGCCGCCGAG
>JBBRGM010000251.1:0-6975 GCA_038240725.1 Burkholderiales bacterium
TTTTTTGGATGTGTACGTACGGCGAGCTTCTTTTATGCCTCACGACCATCGCCTCGAAAAGCGTCTGTACCACGCCTACGTAGAGGAAGTTCGCCGCATCGATGCGAATGGCGACGGCGTGATCTCGGCGGAGGAAGGCGACATCGACGCCGGCTCGGACGGCTTCAAAGACAACTCGCGTCTGTTTCTGCCTGCAACGACTTTCCATCGCTTTGCTGTCACGCGCGAGATCAACGATGGATTATTGGCGCCGCGCTTCGCGCCCAGTCAGCGCGGGTGGGTTTTGCAAGGACGAATAGTTGCGGTGAGCCCTGCAGTTGCGGCTTCCAGCGATCCAGCCAAGGATCGCGACGCGGACGATCGGTAACACTCGCGAAGCGTTGCCGGCCGGCGAGAACGTGAAGCCGCGCCGGCTGGCAGCACGTGCGCGTCAGCCGTTCAAGAAACGCGTGCCGCCGGTATGGGTCGTTTTGATAGAACAGCTCGAGCGTTTGCATGTCGCCCGAGCGCTGGTCAGTCAACGTCGCTCGGCCCGATGAGAAGACCTAAATGGATCGAGCGATCGATCTGTGCTGTGTATTTCTACTGTGACGAGCAACGCGCCAACGATGGGCGTGAGTGAGACCACGAAAAAAATCGAGGTGGGTTGAGCCACCTCGATCTCACTACGGTGCTACTTGGGGGAGACTAGTTCTTGGGAAGCTTGTCGGTCTGCGCGCCGGAAGTTCCGGTGGCCGCGGCATCGCTGCCATCCTGATTCTGCGAAGACTCTTTGTCGGACTTTTGATTTGCGTTCTTGCTAGTCTGTGCACCGGGTTCTTGACCCGATTGGCCTTCGCCGGTGGTCGTACGTTCTTCGGGATGTCCGACCGTACCCTTGCTCTGATCAGGAACGTCCTTCGCGCTCTGTCCGCCGGCGCCGGTCTGACCTTCGCCGGTGGTGGCGCCCTGTGCGGGCTTGCCTACTGCGCTATTGCTCTGCGCGGGTGCGTTGGTGTCGGCCTGATTCGCTTTCTCGCGATCGCGATCCTTGGCATCGGCGCTCTTGCTCTTGCTTTCCTCGCCGGTACGCACGTCGACTACCCCTGCCGGCGTGGCCTGTTTGCACTTGTCCTTTTCCTTGCCGCTTAGCTTCGAACAGTCTTGCGTGCCTTTGGCGGACTTTGCGTTGTTCGTTTGCGCTGCGTCACCGGTTTTCTTGTTGTCATTCGGCTGGCCTTGCTGCGAGGTGGTTGCGTCTTTCTTCGCGCCTTGTTCCTTGTCCTGCATTATCTTGTCCTGGCCTTGCGCCTTGTCCTTGTCGGAGTCGACGTTCTGTGCCGAAGCGGCGGTGAGTCCAATACTGAATCCGGCGGCGATAAGGGCGGTGAGCAATTTCGACATGGTGCCTCCTTGCTGTTTTAGGGTTGAGCGCTCCATCCGTTGCTCTGCACCGTAACTAGCGGCCTATCATGCAATGACGCGAGCTGTGCGCAATAACGCTGGTGGACGGCTACACAGTAAGTGGCAACGTGCATGCCATCGCGCCGATCGTAAGCTTTCAACAACTTATGCGAAGTGCGTGCGCGCGAACGTGTACGGCGTGCGGAACTCGTTGTAAATCCGACATGCGCGCCGAACGCAGCGACCGGCTGCCAACGATGCTGCGATGCCGCTAACGTGGCGTTGGCAGATGACGCGACCGGTCGCAGAAATTTCTACACTACGCAGATGACGCACATCGTTGCCATCGTCGGCTTGGGTTACGTAGGTTTGCCGCTAGCCGTCGAATTCAGCAAGCACTACTCGACCATCGGCTACGACCTGTCTCGCAGCAAGATCGATAGTTATAGTGCGCAACGGGATTCGACCGGCCAGGTGGCCGCCGCGGACTTCGCACCGGGACGTCCGATTCAGTTCAGCTCGGATGCCGCGCTGCTGCGGCAGGCAGATGTCGTCATCGTTGCCGTTCCTACACCGATCGACGCCGCACACCGGCCGGATTTCGGGCCTCTGCTGTCAGCGCGTCGCACGGTGGCAGAAAATTTAAAGTGCGGTGCCCATCGTCGTGTATGAATCGACGGTCTATCCCGGCGCAACCGAAGAAGTTTGCGTCCCGGTTCTGGCGCAACACTCGGGACTCCGCTGGAAGCGTGACTTCTTCGTGGGCTACTCGCCCGAGCGCATCAATCCGGGCGATAAGCAGCATACGCTCGCGCACATTATCAAAGTAGTCGCGGGCGATACGCCGCAAAGCTTGGAAGCCATATCGCAACTCTACGGCAAGGTCGTCACTGCCGGCGTGCACCGCACGTGCAAGCGCAGGGAGCGACTTAGAACGCGCGCGATAGCGATACCAGTCCCGTAGTCCCGCAGCGATCGGTGCCCGCCGCGCAGCGGTTGCGCGGCGCATCGGCACCGACCACGCTCAGCTCGAGATTGAATCCCGCGAGCGCGATACCGACGCCTGCCTTGAAGTCGAATTGTTCCGAGCGCTGAGCAGGAACCGGGTAAGCGGTGATGCGGCCGATGTTGAGGTAGCCGATGTGTGCGATCAACGCGAAGCGCTCGTTCAACGGATGCGACAGATTGCCTTCGACGTACGCCGCGCGAGCGCCGGTCCCGAAGTAGTCGTTGGCGTAATAGATCCGTGCGCTGATTTCATCGGTAGAAACGCCGACGAAGGCTTCGCTGTAGTTGTACTCGGAGCCGCGTTGCGAGCTGGGATAGACGTAGGTCACCAGGCCGACGTCCCACGTCGCCCGCTTGCCCAGCGCGTGGGCGTAGCCACCGTAGAATTGCGCGCCAAGTCCCGCTGGCCCGAGCCCGATGCGAACGTTGCTTGCGAGCGCGCCGATGAACAAGCCGCTCGAGTGGTCGTAATTGATTCCGGCTTGCAGCGCGGGCTGTTCGTCGCTCAGCGATTCTCCGCGGAAGCGATAGTCCGACAGCAACGAAACCTGGCCGGCAACCTGCGCTTGCGCAAGGTCGGCGATAAACCCGAGCGCTGCTCCGCAAAAACGATGCAGAGCGCGCACCGATCAAGACGCAGGACTGTTGATCGGACGGCGCGCGCGCGACGCTGCATCGGGTAGGCAGCACGTGCAGGCGCGCTTGTCGGAGAACTGCGCCAGCATTGCGCAGGCGTTGAGATTCGTTGCTTCGCCTGCTGTCGCGTTGCGATACGAAGGGTCGAGCAGCAGTGCACCGACTTGCGCGGGTTTCAACCGCGGCGACATCTCGAGCAGTAGCGCGGTTACGCCGGTCACATTTGCCGTCGCGAACGATGAGCCTGAAACGAATCCCCAGCTGCCGTTCGGCACCGTCGTCAGCACGCCGTCGCCCGGCGCCGTGACGACGCGATGCATCGACGCGTTGCCGATCGCGCTGGAGGCCACAGCGATTACGTGCGGATGACTCGCGGGGAAATTCTCCGGCGAGTCAGCGTCGACCGCGCCGATCACCGTCACGCCTTGCTCCACGGCGGTATCGATCAGCCGTTCGAGCAGGCGGTCGCGCGGGCCGGACAAGCTCAGGTTGAGAATGCGCGCTTGCCGGACCAGCGCGAATTGAATTGCTTTTGCCAAGGTGAAGCTGGTGCAGATCGCGCCATCGTGTCCGGCGCGCTCCCAGCAGGCTCTGAGCGGCATCAACTGCGCGCCGGGCGCAACGCCGACGATACCGATACCGTTGTCGGCTTTCGCCGCGATGATGCCGGCGACCGCGGTGCCATGGATTTCTGCCACGTAGCTCGAACCGTCGACGAAGTTGGTCGGCTCCGCGAGCTGTCCCGCGAGATCGGGATGATGCACATCGACCCCGGTATCGATCTGCGCCACTTTGACGTTTTTGCCGGTCGCCATCTTATGCAGCTCATCGAGTCGAAGCGTCTTGGCGCTGTTCTGCAGATCGTAATACGCATCGTTATGTCCGACGACGTGAAACGCCTGTACGCGTTGTACGGATTCGACGCGTGCATCTCCGGCCAGCCGTGCGACGACGTCCGCTGCGCTCGATTCGTTTGCCGCTGCCACCAGAAAGCAGCGCACGCCGATCGCCGGCATCGGCCAATCGCTTACCAAAGTCAGACCGTACTCATGTGCGAGCGCGCTCGCGATGCGAGTCTGCGGCGAGGCTTTCGCAGTGCTGCGATAGTTCGCGCTGTAGCTCAGGCCGGGTTGAAAATGGCGAAGCGACGATTCCTTCAGCATCACCAGGATCTGGCGCTCGGTCGCGGGCGTGCCTGATTGCTGCTGCGGTTGCGCCGGCGGCAGGTTCGAGCAGCCGGCGAACATCAGCAGCGCAAGTGCGGCGGCGACCATGCAATGGCGCTGCATCGTCACGCCCTAGCGTCCTGGTTGCGCCGGTTCGGCGAACTTCACCGCACGCTCCGCTCGCAGTTGCGCGAGCGCAGCTTGCTCGGTACCGCCGGTGAACGCGACCGTATATGCGCCCTCGGGTGTGGGCCCGTCGACGATGCGCGCGTGCAATCTCGCGAGCACATCGCGGATATCCTGCTCAGCGCTCCCCGCAGCAAACACCACTGTTAGGCCCCCACGCGCGTTGACTGACGCGGCGGGCGTCGATAGCGTGTGGTAGTACTGGGTCTCCGCACGTTCGATCAACGCGACGGCGAGAATTGCGATCAGGGCAAGTTGCGCAATGACAGCGCCGCGCAACCAGACGGGCGTCGCGAGCCATTGATCGACCAGCGCGGGCAGCAAGCGAGCGGCATTCATCCCGAAGCTCGCGCGCTCGATACGGGGTTGTAGACGGCGAAAAGCCTGTGTCGCTGCGGCATCCGAATCGTCGCGCGCGATGGCCGCCTGCAGCGCCCGCAGGTTGTCGATCTCCTGCCGGCATCCGAGACATTCGCCGACGTGACGTTCGACTATCACGCGCTCGATGGGGCTTAGCGAACCGTTCACGAACCACGGCAGCAATTCGGCTGCGTGTTGGTGATCGGGATCGTCGAATGGGAATAAGCGCATGTCAGCTCGACTTCTGTCCGAGCGCCATCAGCATCGCGCGCAATTTGCGGCGCGCATGAAACATTCGCGTCTTCACCGTATCGACCGGGCACCCGACGATCTCGGCGATCTCCTTGTAGGCATAGCCGTAGTAATAAGTGAGCTCGACCACTGCGCGTTGCTCAGGCGAAAGCCGGGCGATGAGGCGCCGCACGCCGAGGCTGGACTGCAGCTTGATGAGCTCGGTTTCCGGGCCGTCCGACGCGCCTTCGGTTTCGTCTTCCAGCAAGGTCTGCATCGAATCGCCGCGTCGCCGCAGCGCTTTCATCGCCTTGTTGTAGGCGATCGCGAAGATCCAGGTCGACGCGCGCGAAGTGCCATTGAACGTCGCCGCCTTGCGCCACACCACCATCATGGTTTCGTCGAGAACGTCATCGACGATGTGCGGGTGGCGTGTGAGGCGCTCGAGAAACCGGGTCAGGCGCCGGTAATAGCCGCGATAGAGCAGCTCGAACGCCTGAATGTCGCCCGCTGCGACGCGCGCGAGCAGCGCCGCCTCTTCGTCGCCGGAGACGGCCGGGCGCGCTTCAGAACGATCCGATGCAATGGGGTCCATAAGTTTGTCGGATGACTTCACTGAAGCGGTTAATCCCCAGTGATCGAGATAAGGTTCAGTAGCTCGGGCCGACCAACACTTGGCAACCGATGCAAGCTCGGGACGCCCATCATAGGCCGGTCTCAAGGCTGCGTGAAACGGTACCTGCGCAACCGCGTTCACGCCCGCAATCCTGTCATCTGGCGCAACTACTCTTGAGTGACTCGTCAAGCGAAACGAACCGGCGTTCGGACGCTGGTTGTCGTCATCGTCGGCACCTCAAGGGAGCGACACATGGGAATCTGGTCATCGTTGTGGAACTGGTCGAAAGCGTGCGACCTGCTCGAGCGATTGGGCTACGAATTTTGTTCTGAAAGCCTCGACTACGAACACTGCGAAGGTGAGCGCCACTTTCTGGTGTATTGGAACGGCGCGTGGCGGGCAGCGACGATCCCGGACGCCGAATTCAGCGCCCGTAGTGCGAAGGATATGACGACGGAGCTCGTCCGGACCTGGGTTCTCGATATGCAAGTTAGGCAACGGTTTCCGGCCGACGAGCGTTTTCTTCTTCGCGATAGCCATCCTTCGTTTGAATAGCCTGCGTCTTTGACCTCGCTGCTTGCAGCAAGGATTAAAACGTCCCGGTCGCACACAGCTTCGCATCTGCGAGTAAGCTGCGATGCGCGCTTGCACCTGCGCATTCCGAGACGTCGTGGAACTGCCTCCATCTGCAGCTGAGCAGAAATCTTGTTTTACATCGCTCCTCGACCTTGCGTTCGGCGGCGCGTACGCGCTCGTGATCGATGCGCGCAGTCACCGGGAGTACGTGGACGATCACGTTCCGGGCGCTGTCAATCTGCCGGTAGTCGACGACGACGAGTATGCAGAAGTGGGAACGCTGCATCGCGCCGATGCACATCGCGCGTATCTGATCGGCGTTTCATACGCGATGAGAAATATCTCGCAGGCAATCGACACGCTGGTGTCGGGCTATCCGAAGGATGCCCGCATGTTGGTTTACTGTTTTCGCGGAGGCAAGCGCAGCAAGCTCTGGTTCGACGCATTGTCGACCATCGGATATCGCGTGGATCGGCTGCCGGGCGGCTGGAAAGCTTACCGGGCATGGGTGCGAAACGAATTATCGGAGCTGCCCGGCAAGTATCGCTACCACGTGCTGTGCGGCCCAACCGGCTGCGGCAAGACGCGCTTGCTCGCCGCTTTGTCCGAAGTGGGCGCCCAGGCGCTCGATCTCGAGGAGCTCGCGCGTCATCGCGGTTCCCTGCTGGGCGATATTCCCGAAGTTGCGCAGCCGACACAGAAGTGGTTCGATTCGCTGCTCGCCGAGAAGCTTCGCGCATTCGATTCGTCGCTGCCGGTCTGGATCGAAGCGGAGAGCAAGAAGATCGGCGCAATCGAGCTGCCTGCCGGATT
>JBBRGM010000252.1:0-6952 GCA_038240725.1 Burkholderiales bacterium
TGCAACCGCGGGATCATCGATTGCAGCGGCGCCTCGACTGCTACGCCCACCGAGCGATACGCCGCATTCTCGAGCAGTGAATTGAGCAGCTCTTCGCCGATACGGCCGACCGTGCCGATGGCAAGCGCGGACCGTGACACCCTCGACGACCGCGGTACGTTACGCGACGATAGTGCGGCGGTGAGCTCTGGCGGCATCTATGCACGATGGCGACACAACGTCGGCGCGTCAATCACCTCCGAGGTAATTGCTGCTCGGAAGCCGCCGAGATACGCTGACCTGGTCGCTGGCCAACGCTCCGTAGATACCGTGGCTCGCCGAGCACACACGGAATCGGTGACGAGCGCGGCGATTTCGCAGGAGGCTATATGGAACTGTCTGTCTTGCTGGGAAGCGTAGCGGTCGCGGTCGCGGTGTTGATCGGCGCGGGCCCGTTGGGAACCGCGATTGGGTTCGGCATCCTCGGCGGCCGTTTTCTGGAAGGTGCGGCGCGTCAGCCGGAGATGATGCCGACCTTGCAGGTGAAAATGTTCATCGTCGCCGGCCTGCTCGACGCGGTGACGATGATCGGCGTCGGCATCGCCCTTTACTTACTGTTCGCCAATCCGTTTATCGCGATGATCGCGTCGCGTTGACGAGCTAGGGAAGCTCTGAACGAGTCTTGCGTGCGCGACCGGGCTGATTTGGGCCCAGGGCAAGAGGGCGACGACGCCGTGTAGCCGGCCTACACTAGGAGGAGTCCACGCGGCCATGGGCCCAAATCAGCCCGGTCCCTCTATAGAGACGACAGATTATTGGGTTGCGTCAGGTGCGGCGTCTGCATCGTTACGCTCCTCGCCAAGGTACCTACCTTGGCTTCGTCGCGACGCCTCGCATCCATCCGCACCTGACGCAACGCGCACGTAAGACTTGTTCAGAGCTTCCCTAGGCAACGGCACCGCCTTCACCAGATTACCGTACCGAATCCGGATAGCGGCTCAAGCTCGACCTTGTGAGAGAGGTACGGTACCGCCGGTGCGACGACAGCACGTTCGCGGTTGAGAAAGACATGCATCTTGCCCGGACGGATGAGCAGCGTCTCGCCGGTCTTTAAATTCAACTTGCGTGCGCGTTCGGCCGGCAATTCTGCTTCGATGATCTCGCTGGAATCTTCGCGCTCGAGCTCGAGACGTGCAGTCGGGCCGACCAGCAGGATCCGATTGAGCTGCACCGCAATTCCCGCTAAACCTGGCGAGAACCGCTCGATCTCGATCTCATGCGGACGCGCATACGCAACCGCCGGCGCGTCCTGTACGTCCTCATGCTCTGGCGCATCGACGGACAGCGAGCCCAGATGCAACTGACCTTCGCTGGCGCGCCCGTGAAACACGTTCACGGTGCCGAGAAAGCTGTACACGAACGGCGACGCGGGATGCTCGTACACCTGTTCCGGCGTGCCGACCTGCTCGACTTGTCCTTTGTTCATCAGCACGACGCGGTCTGCTACTTCCAGCGCCTCTTCCTGATCGTGCGTCACGAAGATGCTCGTGATATGCAGCTCATCGTGCAGCCGTCGCAGCCACCGCCGCAGTTCTTTGCGCACTTTGGCGTCGAGCGCGCCGAACGGTTCGTCGAGCAGCAGCACCTTAGGCTCGACCGCGAGCGCGCGCGCCAGTGCGATGCGCTGTCGTTGCCCGCCGGAGAGCTGATGCGGATAGCGATCGGCGAGCCAATCGAGCTGTACGAGCTTCAGCAGCTCCAACACTTTGTCGCGAATGTATTGCTTGCTGGGACGCGATGCGCGCGGCTTCACGCGCAGGCCGAATGCGACGTTTTCGAACACGCTCATGTGGCGAAACAGCGCGTAGTGCTGGAACACGAAGCCGACCTGGCGTTCGCGCACATCCTGCTCGGATGCGTCTTCGCCGTGGAACAGCACGCTGCCCGAGTCCGGCGTTTCCAAGCCGGCGATTACGCGCAGCAACGTCGTCTTGCCGCAGCCTGACGGTCCCAGCAACGCCACCAGCTCGCCGGATGGAAATGACAGATTCACACCGCCCAGCGCGGTGAACGTGCCGAAGCGCTTTTCGATGTCGCGAACTTCAATGCTCATGAGTCTGCTCGCTTGGTAGTGATGCGTCCGCCTGCGCTTCGCGCCGCGCGCTCCACTCCACCAGCGTCTTGAGCACGAGCGTGACCAAGGCCAGCAAAGCAAGCAGCGAGGCGACAGCGAACGCGGCCGCGAAGTTGTATTCGTTGTAGAGAATTTCCACGTGCAGCGGCATCGTGTTGGTGAGGCCGCGGATATGGCCCGATACGACGCTGACCGCGCCGAACTCTCCCATTGCTCGCGCATTGCACAGAATCACGCCGTACAACAAACCCCACTTGACGTTGGGCAGCGTGATCCGCCATAGGATTTGCCAGCCGGATGCGCCGAGCACCCGCGCGGCCTCCTCTTCTTCCTGGCCTTGCGCCTGCATCAACGGGATCAGCTCGCGCGCGACGAATGGGAACGTCACGAAGATGGTCGCGAGCACAATGCCGGGGACGGCGAAGATGATCGCAACATCGTGCGCCTGCAGCCAGCCGCCGAACCAGCCTTGCGCGCCAAAGAGCAGCACGTAGATCAAGCCTGAGATGACTGGCGACACGGCAAACGGCAGATCGATCAGCGTGATGAGAATGCTTTTGCCCTTGAACTCGAACTTGGCGATGGCCCACGACGCGGCGACGCCGAACACCAGATTCGCCGGCACGGCGATCGCGCTAACCAGCAAAGTAAGCTTGATCGCAGCCAGTGCATCCGGTTCGTGCAGGGCCGCGAAGTAGGCATCGGCGCCTTTGCGGAACGCCTCCATGAACACTGCCGCCAACGGGATGAATAGAAACACCCCGAGAAAAGCGAGCGAGATGCCGATCAGCAGCCAGCGTGTCAGCGCCGGTTCAGCGGTAGCGCGGCTGCGCGCAGCCGCCGGCAGAGGCAATGCGATCGTAGCGGAGGACATGTCAGTTGCGTCCAGTGCGGCGGGTGCCCCACCACTGCAGCGCATTGATCAGCAGCAGCAGCGCAAATGAGATGACCAGCATCACAACCGCGATCGCGGTTGCACCAGCGTAGTCGTATTGTTCGAGTTTGGTGATGATCAGCAACGGCGTGATCTCCGACACCATCGGCATGTTGCCGGCGATGAAAATGACCGAGCCGTATTCGCCGACTGCACGTGCGAACGCCATGGTGAAGCCAGCCAGCAGCGCCGGCCACACGGCCGGCAGGATGATGCGATAGAAGGTCTGCCAGCGATCCGCGCCCAGGGTCGCCGCGGCCTCTTCGAGCTCGACCTCCAAATCCTCCAGCACCGGCTGCACGGTGCGCACCACGAACGGCAAGCCGATGAAGATCAACGCAACGACCACGCCGAGCGGCGTGAACGCGACTTTGATGCCGAGCGGTCGTAGCGCGCTGCCGAGCCAGCCGTTCGGCGCGTAGACGGCGGTCAGCGCTATGCCGGCAACCGCAGTCGGCAACGCAAACGGCAGATCGACCAGTGCATCGATGATGCGCCGCCCTGCGAATCGATAACGCACGAGAACCCACGCGACGAGAAAGCCGAATACCGCGTTGACCAGCGCAGCGAATAGCGAGGCACCGAACGACAAGCGCAACGATGCCAGCACGCGCGGCGCGGTAACCGTTGCCCAGAATGCATCCCACGTCAGCGTTGCCGTCTTGAAGAACGCAGCCGACAGCGGAATCAGCACGATCAGCGACAAGTACAAGACGGTGTAGCCGAACGCCAGGCCGAAGCCCGGTAACACGCTCGGCCGCCGCCATTGCCATGTCGCTGTCGCGCTCATCGCGTCATCTCAGATACGACGGACGCACAAAACCGGCGTAGTACTTGTCCACAACCGCGCGAAATTCCTTCGAGTGATACGCCTCGATCAGATCCTTCACGAACGGTTTGTCTTTGTCGGCGGTACGTATGGTGACAACGACGATGTGATAGTCGGGCGGATCTTCCAGCTTCAGCGCCTCAGTCAACTTCAGCCCGGATGCAATCGCGTAATTGCCGTTCACGAAAGCGTAGTCGACATCTTCCAGAGCACGCGCTGTCTGCGCGGGCTCGAGCGGAAGGATTTTGATCTGCTTTGGATTCGCCGCGATGTCTCGCTCCGACACTCGCGTCGGATCGAGCCCGGGTTTGAGCTGCAGCCAGCCGAGCTTCTGCAGCATCACCAGCGAGCGCGCCTGATTCACCGGCTCGTTCGGCATTGCTACGGTGGTGCCGGCTTTCACTTCATCGAGCGATTTGTGCTTCTTCGAGTAGATGCCAATCGGCGCCGTCGGCACCGCGATGATCGGCGTCAGATCGAGCTTATGTTCCGACGCAAACCGGTTGAGGTACGCGGTGTGCTGAAATGCATTGGCTTCCAGATCGCCTTCCGACAGCGCTATGTTCGGCTGCACGTAATCGTTGAACTCAACCACCTTGACTTTGTAACCTTTCTTTTCGAGCCACGGCTTGATACCGAGCTTGAGTTGATCGGCATACGGACCTGCGGTTGCGCCGATGCGAATCTCGTTGGCGGCAGCACCTGCGCTGCCCGACAACACCAGTGCGCTCAACACTGCCGCACCGGCCAACCAGAACTTGTTGGACTTCACTCTGACACTACTCCTTCAACGTTTGTCGAGACGCCGTGCAACCGTGTTGCCCAGCGCTTGAATGGATTGCACGATGACCACCAGAATGACGACGGTGACTACCATGATGTCGGTTTGGAATCGGTAATAGCCGAAGCGGATAGCGAGATCGCCGATACCACCGCCCCCGACGATGCCTGCCATTGCGGAATATGAGAGAAAGCTCACAGCCAGCACGGTGAGCGCGAGCACGAGACCCGAGCGCGCTTCCACCACCAGCACTTTCCAGATCAATTGCAGCGGCGAGGCGCCCATTGCTTTGGCCGCTTCGATTACGCCCGACGGCACTTCGCGTACGGCTTGCTCTACCAGCCGCGCGAAATAAGGAATCGCTGCGAACGAAAGCGGCACCGATGCCGCGAGTGGGCCGATGGTCGTCCCGGCGACTACGCGCGTGAGCGGCACCAGCGCCACCAGCAAAATAACGAACGGGAAGCTGCGCACGAGATTCACGAAGCCGTTCAACACTGCGAACAATTTCGGCCGCTGCAGTAACTGGCCAGGACCGGTGAGGAACAGCAGCACACCGAGCGGCCCGCCCAGAATGAGGGCCGCGGTGAGCGCAATTCCCAGCATCAGAAACGTTTCTCCGAGTGCAACCGCGATCTCGGGCAGTAAAGCGATGGTGCCTTCAAGCATAGGCCAACCTCGCCAGCGCGCTCGTCGGAGTTCGTTCCGGCTGCGCTGACGGACGTGCGAACAGCAGGCGCCCGAGCTCGCTGCGCGGCGACGCCATCAGATCCGCCAGACGAATATGCTCGACGACACGGCCCTGCTCCATGATGGCAACCGAATTGCAGATGCGGCGAACCACATCGAGCGAATGCGTAACGATGACAACCGTCACGCCGAGATTGCGATTCACATCCTGCAATGTCGTGAGAATGCTGTCGGCCGTATGCGGATCGAGCGCCGAGGTCGGCTCATCGCACAGCAGAACTTTCGGGCTCGGCGCAAGCGCGCGCGCAATGGCAAGACGCTGCTTCTGACCGCCCGACAATTGCGCGGGATATGCGCCGGCTTTGTCGGCGAGACCGACCCACTCCAGGCATTCTTCGGCGCGCTTGCGCGCTTCCAGCGTGGACACGCCGGCGATCTCGAGCGGGAACGCCACGTTCGACAGCACGCTGCGGTTATGCAGCAGATTGAAGTGCTGAAAGATCATGCCCATCGAGCGGCGCGCTGCGCGCAGCTGCGATCCTTCCAGGCTGGTGATCTCCTGGCGATCGACGTAAACACGCCCGCCGTCCGGCTGCTCCAGCCGATTGATGAGGCGCAGCAAGGTCGACTTGCCTGCGCCGCTGCGTCCGATGATGCCGAAAATTTCACCTCGCTCCACTTGTAGTGAAGTCGGCGCGACCGCTGCGATAGCGCCGGTGTCGGACGGGTAGGTCTTATGGACCTGGTCCAGAGTAATCATGATCGATGCTCCTGCTTGAAATCGTTACCTTGCTGCAGTCGATGTCCCTTCATTGCAGTCACGTGATGACCACAGCCGCGTACTTTCGCTTGCGCTCGAGTTCGCACAACATCGCTGCGTGTAATAGATGGAACGGTGCTGCAACGACACTTTCCACCTCCTGAAAACAAACGCGCCGGTCCGAGTAGTCCGCCGGACCGGCGCTGCACGGCACCAGTGGCAGGCTGGCGCTGAGCAAAAAGGGAAATCAGCGTAAAGCTACTAACGACCCGCCAGATAAATCTGGTCGAATACGCCCCCATCGGCGAAGTGCGTGCTCTGGGCTTTTTGCCAACCACCGAATACTTCGTCGATGGTGAACAGACTTACTTTCGGAAACTGCGTTGCATACTTGCTGGCCACCGCTTCAAGCCGCGGCCGATAAAAATTTCGCCCCGCCACGTCCTGCCCCTCAGGCGAGTACAGATAATCCAGATACGCTTGCGCGACTTTGCGCGTACCGCGCTTGTCGACCACTTTGTCGACCAGACTCACCGACGGTTCCGCCAGAATACTGACCGACGGCACCACGATTTCCACTTTGCCGGCGCCGAGTTCCTTCACGCCGAGAAACGCTTCGTTTTCCCATGCGATCAGCACATCGCCGATGCCGCGCTCGACGAATGTCACCGTCGAGCCGCGTGCGCCGGAATCGAGCACCGGCACGTTCTTGTACACGCGCGCTACGAAGTCCTTCGCTTTCGCCGCATCGTTGTTGTTCTTCTTCAGCGCATAACCCCAGGCGGCCAGGTAATTCCAACGCGCCCCGCCCGAAGTCTTCGGGTTCGGCGTGATCACCGAGATCC
>JBBRGM010000253.1:0-6933 GCA_038240725.1 Burkholderiales bacterium
CAGATCAGGCGCGGGATAGGTGACGAATTTCTCGCCCGACTTCTTCACGCCCTTGATGAGCTTGCCTTCCATGGTGACTTTGGCGACGTTGCCGGAGCGGACTTCCTCGATGAATTGCGAGTAGTCCATCGGCTTCTGCGATGGCTGACGTGCGCTGAACTGGTTGAATACGGTCATTAGCACCAGGGCGATGACCAGCCAGATCGCGACGTTTTTAATGAGGTTGTTCAAGGATGCTCCTCGAGCCCTTTCGGGGCTTTAATAAACTCGACAGTGATTGTACGCATTCGACGATCGGGTGTGCTGCTCACAATCGTCCTTTGCCCAGCAGGTAGATCTCGTTGCTTCGGCCCCGCGAGGCTTCCGGCTTGCGCGTGACGACTTGTTGGAAGTGCTGCCGCAAGGCCGTTCGCAATTCGGTATAGGCACCGCCTTGAAATGCTTTGACTAGAAGGTTTCCGCCCGGTTTCAGCCACTTGCCGGCGAACTCGATTGCCAGCTCGATGAGATGTGCGCCGCGAGCCTGGTCGGACAGTGCAATGCCACTGATATTGGGTGCCATATCCGAGACTACAAGGTCCACCAACCTGCCGTCGAGCATCGCTTCCAGCTGTGCCAGCGTCTCGTCTTCCCGGAAATCGCCTTGCAGGAAACTGACCCCGTTCAGCGGCGCCATTTCGAGAAGATCGACCGCGATGACGCGGCCTTTAGCGCCGACCAGCTTGACTGCGATCTGCGACCAGCTTCCCGGCGCCGAGCCCAGATCGACGACCGTCATGCCCGGCGAGAACAGACGATCCTGGCGTGCGATCTCCTGCAGCTTGTACGCAGCGCGCGAACGAAACCCCTCGCGCTTCGCCTGCTGCACGAAGGGGTCGGTCACGTGCTCGCGCATCCAGGCTTTGCTGCTTTTATTCTTCGCCATCGTTGACCCCGGAACCCCGCCGTTTACCGCGTAGAATCGCGCTCTTTGCCGCATGCGAGAAAATCATATGGCGCTCACGCCCGCTCAGCGCAAGGCCCTGAAAGCCCGCGCGCACCCACTGCACCCGCTGGTGATCCTCGGCGACAAGGGTCTCACGCCCGCAGTGCTGAAAGAGATCGACGTTCATCTCAAGAGCCACGAGCTGATCAAAGTGCGCATCGCCGCCGGCGAGCGCGACGACCGCGAAGCCATGTCGCAGACGATTTGCGAGACTCTGGATGCGCAACCGGTGCAGCACATCGGCAAGATTATCGTGGTCTACCGGGAACAACCGGAGGAGCCGCAAGTGCGTAATCCGCGCCCGAGCCGCGCCACCACGGCGCTGAAAGCAAAGCTGGCGCGCAGGCGAACTGCCGAAGAGCGCGGACAATCCCGGCGACCTGCCGCAGGTAAGCGGCCCGGCACCGTGGCGAAATTCGACGCGGAGCCGGCACGCAGACGATCGAGCTACGAAGACAAGGATGCGAAGCCTGGACGCAGACGATCGAGCACGCAAGACAGCGATGCAGCGCCGGCACGCAGACGATCGGCCACCGAACGCCCGGGCGGCCCGCCGCCGCGTAAACGCCCCGATGCGGACTCGGACATGGAAGCGCAGCCGGCACGCCGACGCGGCAGCGCAGGGCGTCCAAGCACCGCGCCGCGCAAACGCGCTAGTGCGGAGCGCGGGGCTGGAGCAGCACCAGCACGAGGCCGAGCGCGCAGTCGATGACGTAGAGCACGCTTGCCACGCCGTGCCAGGTGGCGAAGCGTTCGCGCAATACCGTTTCGGCAATCTGCTTTGGCCATGCCTGCGCGCGCAGCGCCTCCAAGATCGGCTGCACACCGAACTGACCGATCAAGGTTAAGCACAGCATCGCGAGGCTGACCCAGAAGAATGCCTGGCGCAGGGCCTGACCGCCGAAGCGAATCAAACGAAATAACAGCAGATACGCGCCGCACGCCATGCCGATCAGTGCCGTGTAGTTGAACAGGCGACCGGCGATACTGCCCGCGACGACGCGATCGCTCAGATAATGAAACAGCGTTGGCGCAACCAGCAGGCCGACGGCCCGCAGGGTCCCGACCCAGAGCGTGACGACGACCCAATGCAGCCCTTCGGCAAAGCGGCCCATCAGAGCCCGCCGGGCGCTGCGATCCCGCTAAGTGCGCGACGGCAGATCAAAGATACTTCACGTCGAGAATTTCGTAGGAGCGCACGCCGCCGGGCGCCTGCACTTCGGCCACGTCGCCGGAGAATTTGCCGATCAGCGCACGCGATATCGGCGAGGTGATGGACACTTTATTTTGTTTGATGTCGGCCTCGTCCTCGCCGACGATCTGATAGGTAACCAGCTCGCCGGAATCCATGTCTTCCAGGTCGACGGTGACGCCGAACACGCAGCGGCCGTCGGCCTCCAGATGCGCAGGCTCGATTACTTGCGCATTGGCGAGCTTGCTCTCCACCTCCGCGATGCGGCCTTCGATAAAACTCTGGCGTTCTTTCGCCGCGTCGTACTCGGCGTTTTCCGACAAGTCGCCGTGTGCGCGCGCTTCTTGAATGGCCAGAATAGTCTTCGGCCGCTCCACCGTTTTGAGCTGGTGCAGCTCAGCACGCAGCATCTGCGCACCGGTCGCGGTCAATGGAATCTTTCTCATCCTATCTCCCTTTACAGAGTACCGCGGGGATGGGGCGCCGATGGCACCTGTCCCTACGAATGCGATTAACGTGCACACGGCGAGAGATCCGCTCGGCGACTTGCTTTTGCTCCGTAATGCTAACGGCGCTGCCGTAATGTGCCGGCGATCAAAACCGCGCCGCGAAAATTCTACCCAGATCGTCCTTGCTGGTCATGCCCGATGCGACACCATGCCACGCCAAGTTATACCTGATGCAGCCATTGGGTTAGGCCGGATTCGCCGCTTGCGTCAACCGTGCCCGCATATCGGCGTGCAGCTCTTGCACAGAATAGGCGCGCATCTCACCCATCTGCTGCATGCCGAGACACGCCGCGCGTGCGCCCGACAAGGTCGTGTAGTAAGTCACGCGACCTTGCAGCGCGGAGCGGCGGATCGAATACGAATCCACCACGGACGAGCGTTTTTCATCCGTCGTGTTGATGATCATCGCGATTTCGCCGTTCTTGATCATGTCGACCACATGCGGCCGGCCTTCTGCGACTTTGTTCACCGCCTGCACGCGCAAGCCGTGCTCGATCAGCACCGCCGCGGTGCCCCGCGTCGCGATCAAGCTGAAGCCGAGGCCCGCTAGCGTCCGCGCGAGCTCGACGACTTTCGGCTTGTCGCCGCCCCGCACGCTGATGAAGACTCTGCCGGATGTCGGCAGCCTGATGCCGGCCGCGAGCTGCGACTTCACGAACGCTTCCGCGAACGTGTCGCCGACGCCCATTACCTCGCCGGTCGATTTCATTTCCGGCCCGAGTATCGTGTCCACACCGGGAAACTTCAGGAACGGAAACACCGCTTCCTTGACCGAGTAATACGGTGGGATGATCTCGGCTTTCATGCCTTGCGCGGCCAGTGTCTGGCCGACCATGCAGCGCGCCGCAATCTTCGCGAGCTGCAGGCCGGTCGCCTTGGAAACGTACGGTACCGTGCGCGACGCGCGCGGATTCACTTCGAGAACGAAGACCACATCATTCTGAATCGCGTACTGCACATTCATCAAGCCGACGACTTGCAGGCCTTTAGCCAAGGCGACCGTCTGCCGGCGCAGCTCGTCCTGCAGCGCATTGGACAAGCTGAACGGCGGCAGCGAGCACGCGGAATCGCCGGAATGCACGCCGGCCTGTTCGATGTGCTCCATCACGCCGCCAATCAGCACATCCTCGCCGTCGCAGATGGCGTCGACGTCGACTTCGATTGCATCGTTCAAAAATCGATCGATCAGGACCGGCGAATCGTTGGAGACTTTTACCGCCTCGCGCATGTAGCGCTCGAGATCGGACTGCTGATGCACGATCTCCATCGCGCGGCCACCAAGTACGTAACTCGGGCGCACCACGACCGGATAGCCGATCTCCTGCGCGAGCGCCAGGGCCGATTCCGGGTCGCGTGCCGTTCGGTTCGGAGGCTGCTTGAGCTTCAGCGTATTGAGCAGCTTTTGGAAACGCTCGCGATCCTCGGCGCAATCGATCATGTCCGGCGTCGTGCCGATGATCGGTACGCCATTGGCTTCCAGATCGCGCGCAAGCTTGAGCGGCGTCTGCCCGCCGTATTGCACGATGACGCCCTTAGGTTTTTCCACCGCGACGATCTCGAGCACATCTTCCAACGTCAGCGGCTCGAAGTACAACCGGTCGGACGTGTCGTAATCGGTCGACACCGTTTCCGGATTGCAGTTGACCATGATCGTCTCGTAGCCGTCTTCGCGCAGCGCGAGCGCGGCATGCACGCAACAATAGTCGAACTCGATGCCTTGGCCGATGCGATTCGGGCCACCGCCGAGCACCATGATCTTGTCGCGCTGAGTCGGGCGCGCTTCGCATTCCTCTTCGTAGGTGGAATACAAGTAAGCCGTGTGGGTATCGAACTCCGCCGCGCAGGTGTCGACGCGCTTGAACACCGGACGAACGTCGAGTGACCAGCGATGCCGTCGCACATCGGTTTGCGTGACGCGCAGCAGCCGCGCCAGCCTGCCATCCGAGAAGCCCGAGCGTTTGAGCTTGAGCAGCGCCGCACGATCGAGCTCGCCGAGCTGCTTACCCTGAACTGCTTTTTCCTGCTCAACGATGTCGCGAATCTGTGCGAGAAACCACGGATCGATGCGGCTCAGCTCGTGCACCGCTTCGATCGTCATGCCGATGCGAAACGCATCGGCCACGTACCAGATGCGATCCGGTTTCGGCTCCGCTAGCTCCTGCTCGATGGTGTCTTCGTCGGTGGATTTTTCGTCGAAGCCGTCGACACCGGTCTCCAGTCCACGCAGCGCTTTCTGAATCGATTCCTGGAATGTGCGGCCGATCGCCATCACTTCACCCACCGACTTCATCTGCGTGGTGAGATGCGCGTCGGCTTGCGGAAATTTTTCGAACGCAAAGCGCGGCACTTTAGTGACGACGTAATCGATCGTGGGCTCGAACGAAGCCGGCGTCGCGCCGCCTGTGATGTCGTTGCGCAGCTCGTCGAGCGTGTAGCCGATCGCGAGCTTGGCGGCAATCTTGGCGATCGGAAATCCGGTGGCCTTCGATGCCAGCGCCGATGACCGCGATACGCGCGGATTCATCTCGATGATCACCATCTGGCCGTTTTTCGGGTTGATGGCGAACTGCACGTTGGAGCCGCCGGTGTCGACACCGATTTCGCGCAGCACCGCGATCGATGCGTTGCGCAGAATCTGGTATTCCTTGTCGGTCAATGTCTGCGCCGGCGCGACGGTGATCGAGTCGCCCGTGTGCACGCCCATCGCGTCGAGATTTTCGATCGCGCAGACAATGATGCAATTGTCCTTGCAGTCGCGCACCACTTCCATCTCGTACTCTTTCCAGCCGATGACGGATTCTTCGACGAGCAATTCGCGGGTGGGCGAGGCTTCCAGCCCGCGTTCGCAGATCGTCACGAACTCTTCGCGGTTGTACGCGATGCCGCCACCGCTGCCGCCGAGCGTGAACGAGGGCCGCAGCACCACCGGAAAGCCGAACGACGCCTGCACCTGCATCGCTTCTTCCATGCTGTGCGCGAGCATCGAGCGCGGCGATTGCAAGCCGATCTTGGTCATCGCGACTTTGAATTTCTCGCGATCTTCCGCCTTGTCGATCGCTTCGCGGCTGGCGCCGATCAACTCGACGCCGTATTTCTCCAGCACGCCCTCGCGCGCCAGATCGAGCGCGCAATTGAGCGCAGTCTGCCCGCCCATCGTCGGCAGGAGCACATCGGGCTTCTCGATCGCGATCACTTTCTCGACCATCTGCCACGTGATCGGCTCGATGTACGTGGCGTCCGCCATGTCCGGATCGGTCATGATCGTGGCCGGATTCGAGTTCACCAGAATCACGCGATAGCCTTCCTCGCGCAGCGCCTTGCACGCCTGCGCACCCGAGTAATCGAACTCGCACGCCTGGCCGATCACGATCGGACCCGCTCCGATGATGAGGACGCTTTTGATGTCGGTGCGTTTGGGCATTTGATTCAAGGACTGGGGGCTAGGGGCTGGGGGCTAGGGAAAACCGGTTGGACGCTTATACCTGTGGCTGGCTTCAACTCGCGGTAATTTCAAATTGGCGATTCCGCATTTCCTCAAATAGATCGAGCAACACTCGCATGACCACCGCTCTCCCTAGACCCTAGCCTCGAGCCCCTAGTCCCTATTCGATGAAGCCACCTACCGGTGCTTCATCAAACCGATAAATCGATCAAACAAATAATCCACGTCGTGCGGGCCGGGACTGGCTTCGGGGTGGCCCTGAAAGCAGAACGCGGGGCGGTCAGTACGCGTGAATCCCTGCAGGCTGCCGTCGAACAGCGATACGTGCGTCACGCGCACGTTGCCGGGCAAGCTGGTTGCGTCGACGGCGAAGCCATGGTTCTGACTGGTGATCATGACGCGGCCGCTGTCCAAATCTTGTACAGGATGATTGGCGCCGTGATGGCCGAATTTCATCTTCACGGTGCGCGCGCCGGATGCAAGGCCTAATAATTGATGACCCAGACAGATGCCGAACACCGGCACCGACGTATCCACGATTTCCCGGATCGCGCGTATCGCGTAGTCGCACGGTTCCGGATCGCCGGGGCCGTTCGACAGAAACACGCCGTCGGGGCGCAGGGCCAGCGCGTCTCTTGCGCTCGCTTGTGCAGGAAGCACGGTCAGCTCACAGCCTCGGCTGGCGAGCTTGCGCAGGATATTCCGCTTGATGCCGTAATCGAACGCGACGACTCGATAGCGCGTCTGCTCCGCGCGGCCGTAGCCTTTAGCCAGGCTCCATTCCGACTCGTTCCATTGATACGGC